>NZ_JACAPT010000003.1:0-96604 GCF_013385565.1 Pseudomonas sp. E6002
CGAGTGGTGGGGCAAGAGCGTTTTGCTTACTTTTGACTGGGCCGGCATTCCGGCTGTTCAAAAGTGAGCCGCTGTAAGAGCGGAACCATAAGTAGCCGTTACCTAAATAACGGATATGTACTCCCCCCAAAGCAAAAAAAAGGCCGCACCCTGCCAAGGAGACGGCCAAAAAAATTGTCGAGGCATTTGAAACTAACGTGCAGTAATCACCGAAAGCTTGGTAATCCCCGCCCGCTCAATCGACGCCATGGCTCGCGCCACTTCGCCATAGTTCACTCCATCATCAGCCTGCAGTTGCACCCGCACATCCGGGTCCTTGGCCTTGGCCGACTGCAAGTTGAACTCCAGCAAATCCGGCTGGATTTCATCCTTGTTGATAAACAGTTTCCCGGCCGCATCAATGCTCACCACCAGCGGGTCCTTCTGCTCCACCGGGGCCACGGCCTCGGTCTTGGGCAAGTTGATCGGAATCGCATTGGTCAACAACGGCGCCGTGACGATAAACACCACCAGCAGCACCAGCATCACGTCCACCAGCGGCGTAACGTTGATCTCGCTCAGCACCTCATCACTGTCTTGCGTGGAGAAGGCCATCTCAGGACGCCTCCTTCACTTTTTGCGCGCCACCCTGGGCACCGGCCTTGCTCAGCGTCGGGTGCAGCAGCACGCGGAACGAGTTCTTCTGCGCCAGGCTGTAGAAGTCGTGGGCGAAGTCGTCCAGGTCAGCAGCCGTGAGCTTCAGGCGACGCAGGAAGTAGTTGTAGACCAGCACCGCCGGCACCGCGACGGCAATACCCACACCCGTGGCAACCAGTGCCGCACCGATCGGCCCGGCCACGGTTTCGAGGCTGGCGGAACCGGCGGCGCTGATGCCTTTCAGGGCTTCCATGATCCCCCACACAGTGCCGAACAGGCCGATAAACGGCGAGGTGCTGCCGATACTCGCAACCACGGCCAGGCCGGTCTCCAGGGAGCGACGCTCACGCACGATCTGTTGGCGCAAAGCGCGTTCAAGACGGTCCTGATGGTTGATCGCCTGGCTCAGGTCAGCAGCATGTGGCGCTTCACCGACCTGGATCGCGGCGTAACCAGCCTGGGCCACACGAGCGGCGGCGCCGGGTTTGGTTTCAGCGAGTTCAGCGGCCGAGTCCAGGCTGGATGCCGCCCAAAACTGTTTGTGGAACTTGCGATCCTGGGACTTGAGGCGGCCGAACTGGACGCCCTTGAGCAGGGCCAGGCCCCAGGTAGCGACCGAAAAGACCACCAGCAGCCAGATCACCGCGCTTTCGATGGATTCAGTTGGAGATGCTAATGCCATGATGTTTTCCCTCTGTGCAGGTCGCGATGTGTCCAACACACCGCATCCAATAATTAATGAATCTTGAAATCGATCGGTACGCTGACCCAGCCGTCCTGGGCCACATCACCCTGCTTGGCCGGTACAAAACTCCAGCGCTTCACGGCAGCCAGTGCGGCTTCGTCGAGTTGCTGGCGACCACTGCTTTTCTGAATCTGGATCTCACCCGGCTTGCCGGTGGCCAATACATGCACCCGCAACAGCACCGTGCCTTCCCAACCCCGGCGCTGGGCCAGTGACGGGTATTCGGGCGCCGGGTTCTTCAGGTACGCGGCGTTGGCCGAGGCCGGTGTGACCGGCGCGGGCGCAGGCGGTGCCGGCGGTGCTGGAGCCGGTGGCGCGGGTACAGGCGGCGCGGGCGGCTGCTCGGCTACCGGTTTCGGTGCGGGCTTGGGCACAGGCTTTGGCACCGGCTTGGGTTTCGGAATCTTTTTCGGCGCCGGCTTGGCGGCCAATTCATCAACCACCGGCGGCGGTGGCTCGACAACCGGTGGCGGCGGCGGTGGCGGTACAGGCGGTGGCGGCTCCACAACCGGCGGTGCCGGCTGGGAAAATTCGATCGTCATCGGCGGGATTTCCGGCGGCACAATCGGCAGCACCGGGGTTGGCTTCTGGCTGACCCAATAGATCACCGCGCCATGCAAGGCCAGCGCGAGAATCCCCAACAGGATCGCTTCACGCCGACTCAACACACCCTTCGGGGTTTTCTGCGTACGCAACTGCCCCAACGGCGCGCGATGCGGCCGGCCAAGGTCGACCAACTCACCACCCGGTGCGTGGCGCCACTGCGCCTCTTGTGCACTGGCGGCGGTCTGGACATTGCCCATTGATTAACTCCCCTGCGGTCTTAAGCAAAAAAACCGACGGGCCTGCCTTGGCGGCCGTCGAGGGCTGAATCATCGGGGGCAGACGCTTATCTCTTAAAGTAATCTTTAAAGTTATAGATAGATCTAAATTGAATAACCGAAACATCCGGATACGCCGAAGCCACGTCCTGCGCGGCCTGGCGCCGAGGGGGAAAATCTCAATGCTTTTGAGGCATACAAAATATTCACTGAAGGCATGGCTCAGCGTGGATTACCGGCACACAAATCCTGCAATTGGCGTAGCAACGCCTGCCCTGCCGCACCAAGGCCGTTACGGCCATACAGCGCCAGCCGCACGCCCTGCACCGCAGGCAAACCGCTGTCCGCGCCCAACACCACGTGCCCGGGCTGCACCACCCGCACCGGCAACAGGCTGATCCCCAGCCCCGCCGCCACCGCCGAACACACGCTGGCCAAGCTGGCGCTGGAATAACCGATGCGCCAGCGCCAGCCGCCCACCTCCAGGTGATGCAGCATTTCATTGCGGTACAGGCCGCCGGCGGGAAACGCCACCAGCGGCAGCGGATCACGTCCCAGGGACGGCGAACTGCGGCTGTCGACCCAACACAACGGCTCCGGCCAGGACACCAGGCAGTCATCGCTGTCACCCATTTGCTTGACCAGCAGCACGTCGAATTCACCGCCGCGATAATCCCGCAACAATTCCGGCCCCAAGCCGCTGGTAACCTCCAGGCGCACCCGGGGATAAGCCTGCACAAACGCCGACAGCAGCGGCATCAGGCGCTCGGCCGCAAAGTCCTCGGGCACCGCCAGGCGCAACACGCCATCGCTCTGCTGATTGATCAGCACGTCGGCCGCCTCTTCGTGCAGCGCCAGGATGCGCCGCGCATACGCCAGCAAGCGCTCGCCCTCCACCGTGGCCACCACGCGACGCTGATCACGGTCGAGCACCTGGCTACCCAGTGCGTCTTCCAGGCGGCGGATCTGTTGGCTGACCGTGGACTGGGTCAGATGCAGCCGCTCGGCCGCTCGGGTGAAATTGCCGCAATCGACGACGGCAACAAAGCTGCGCAACAACACAGGATCGAACATGGGCTCACCATTCCATTTGCCACTGATTGGCATGGTTATATTTAATTTCAGAATACCCCTGCGGCTGCCCATACTTCACGCCTCATTGCGCACGAGGGGTTTTCCATGACTGACGATCAACAGCATCTGCATCACGCCGTGCAACTGGCCAAGGCCAACGTAGCCGCCGGTGGCCGCCCGTTTGGTGCGGTCCTGGTGCGCGACGGCAAGGTGCTGGTGGAAGCGGTCAACGAAATCCACTTGAGCCGGACCCCACCGCCCACGCCGAGATGCTCGCCATCCGTGCCGCCAGCCAACAACTCGGCCCGCGCCTCGACGGTTGTGTGATCTACGCCAGCGGCCAGCCCTGCCCGATGTGCCTGAGTGCGATGCACCTGTGCGGCATATCCCGTGTGGTGTTCGCCGCCAGCAACGACGTGGCGGCGCCCTTTGGTTTGTCCACAGCAGCGATCTACCAGCAACTGGCGCTGCCGCTGGCGGAGCAAAAATTGCCCGTGCAGCACCTGCCGCAGGCAGCGATGCAAGCCCTTTACCGCGAGTGGCAGGCCCTGCATGACGCTGAATAATTCGTTCGCCGGCAAGCTCGCCGGTTGGGGTTTGTTGGTAGTACTGGGCCTGAACCTGCGACCGATCCTCAGTTCCATCAGCCCGTTGCTGGGGGAAATCCGTCTGGCCACCGGCCTGAGTTTCCAGAGCAGCGCCCTGCTCACCAGCCTGCCGGTGATCTGCATGGGCCTGGTGGCGCTGGTAGGTGTGCGCCTGGAGGCGAAGCTGGGGGAGCGTCGCGGAATCGCCCTGGGCTTGATGATGATTCTGCTGGCGTGCCTCGCGCGCTGGCTGTTTGGCCAGGCGCCGGCGCTGCTGGCCACGGCATTGTTCGGCGGTGCGGGTGTGGCGCTGATCCAGGCGCTGGTGCCGGCGATGATCAAGCGCCAGTTTCACCAGCGCGTGCCGTTGGCCATGGGGGTTTACTCGGCTTCGCTGATGGGCGGCGGTGGCTTGGCCGCCCTGCTCAGCCCGTTGGTGGCGGGGCATTTCCAGCAGTGGCAGGCGGGGCTCGGGATCTGGCTGCTACCGGCCCTGGGCGCACTATTGTTGTGGGCGTGGCTGCCATTGGGTGCGGCGAAAAACCCGCAGGTGACGGCGCCGTTCCAGGGCCTGCGCAACCGTCGGGCGTGGTTGCTGGCGCTGTATTTCGGCCTGGTGAATTGCGGCTACATGAGCATGGTCGCGTGGCTGCCGGCCTACTATCAGCAGTTGGGTTGGGGCGTACTGCCCAGTGGTTCGCTGCTGGCGTTCATGACGATCTTCCAGGTAATCGCCGCGCTGCTGATGCCGGCACTGGCGCAACGTGGCATTGATCGTCGACCGTTACTGAGCATCAGCCTGCTGGCCCAGACCGTGGGCTATATCGGCCTGCTGACGGCGCCGCTGGAGTTCCCCCACGTGTGGGTGGCGTTGATCGGTTTCGGCCTGGGAGCGTGTTTCGCCCTGAGCCTGTTGCTGACCCTGGATCACCGCCGCGATCCTCGGGAGGCCGGCCAACTGGCGGCGTTCGTCCAGGGCGTGGGCTTTTTGATCAACGCCGTATCACCGTGGCTGACCGGCTGGCTGCGGGAATTGACTGGCAGTTTCGTAAGCGCGTGGATGGTGCTGACGCTGACGGTGGTGGCGATGCTGATACTCACCCGGGTGTTCAGCCCGGCCACCTACCGCACAGGCTCTATGGATATGCAATTTGAATCTAGATAAAACAATGAACATTCTTTTGCGGAATAAGCGAGGCGATTAGAATCGCGGTTTCCTTCAGGACGCCGGAAAACTCCATGGACCTTCGCCAACTGCGCTACTTCATTGCTCTGAATGAGTACCGCAGTTTTGTGCGCGCCGCCGACGCCATGGGCATTACCCAGCCGGCGTTCAGCCGCAGCATCCAAAGCCTGGAACAGGAGTTTGGCTGTGTGCTGGTGGACCGCGCCCACAAAGACCTGCGCCCCACTCCCGAGGGCCAGGTGGTGTTGCAACATGCCTTGTCGCTCGTTCAGGGGGCGGCGCGGCTGAGCCACGAAGTCACCCGCATGACCAAGCTCGACGCCGGCGAATTGCGCTTTGGCTGCGATGCCGTGGCGGCGGTGAACCTGGTGCCTGGAGCGATCGCAAGGTTTGTCGGCGCTCATCCACGAGTACGCAGCGGTTTGCATGTGGATAACTGGGAAAAACTCGGACGCAGTTTGAGTCGCGAAGAGATCGAATTCTTCATCGCCGATGTGCGCCACTTCGAGGCCGATCCGAATTTCCAGACCCAGGCCCTGACACCCCGGCGCAATGTATTTTTCTGCCGCGCCGGGCACCCGTTACTGGCCAAGGACAGCCTCTCGACCAACGACTTGTTTGACTACCCGCTGGCCACACCGCTGATCGCTCCCGGGGTACGCAAGCTACTGGCCAACCTGAGCGGGCGTGTCGACTTTTCTCCCGCTATCGAACTGGAGCAGTTTGCGGCGCTGGCAGCCATCGTGCACCAGTCCAACGCGATTGGCCTGGGTGCCGAGGATGCGTTTGCCGAAGACTTTGCCCGTGGCGCACTGACGGTGTTGCACTGGCGCAACGTGCCTCACAGCCTCGACAGTTTGAACAACCGCTGCGGGATCATCAGCCGTACCGGGTTTCGCTTGTCGCCGGCGGCGAAGGCGATGATCGAAACCCTGATCACCGTGGATACCCCCTCTGCTGAAGCAAGCTTGCTCGCCCGCAATTAAAAACCAGGCTTGCGCGCGACAGCCCATTCTCTTGATTTCAATGAAACTGTTATCGGCAATCAGCGGGTTTTTTCGCCTGCCGGGAACCGACACCATTGGCTCCAGAACAGAAAAACCTGGAGCCCTGCCATGTACTTGAAATACCCAATCAGTTGGACTGCCCTTGCCTTGGCAGCGGCCCTCACCGGCACCGCCGCCCAGGCTTCCATGCCGGCGAACCTGCCCGCCGATCAGAGCGTTGGCGCCATCGAGCAGGTGCACGCCTTCCACGATGCCATGCCCACCGGCGTGAGCGTTACCGAGACCGGACGCATCTTTGTCAACTTTCCTCGCTGGGGCGACGAGGTGCCGTTTACCGTCGCAGAATTGCGCGACGGCAAAGTCGTACCCTACCCTGACCAGGCGATAAATCAGGCCAACCCCAAAGACCCGGCCAAAGGGTTTATCAGCGTACAAAGCGTGGTGGCCGACGGGCGCGGACGCCTCTGGATACTGGACACCGCGGCGCCTGGCTTCTCGCCTCCACAGCCAGGTGGTGCCAAGCTCGTCGCAGTTGAGCTCGCCACCAACAAGGTGGTCAAGACCCTCGTATTCCCGAAAAACGTCATGCTGCCCGGCACCTACGTCAACGACATGCGCTTTGATTTTCGCGTGGGTGACCAAGGCGTGATCTATATCACCGACTCTTCACTTACCGGCCCGGGCGCGATCATCGTCATGGACATCGCCAGTGGCACGGCCATACGCCGGCTCAGTGGTGCACCCTCGACCTCGGTCGACCCGAACTTCGTACCCACGGTCGAAGGCCAGGTCCTGAAAGTGCGGGATGCCAAAGGCGGCACCCAGCCTTTTGCCGTGGCTTCGGACGGCATCGCCCTGTCGGCTGATGGGCAGACCTTGTATTTCTGCCCGCTGTCGAGTCGGCACCTGTACGCCATCCCCACGGCACTGCTGCGTGACGAGACAGTCAGCGAAGCACGGCTCGAAATGGCGGTCAAAGACCTCGGGGAAAAAGGCGCCTCGGACGGGCTTGAAGCCGACGCCTCGGGGGCCGTGTATGCCGGCGACTACGAAAACAACAGCGTGCGCAAACGGCTGGCGAACGGGCAATGGCAGACCATCGTCCATGATCCGCGTGTGCTTTGGCCCGACACACTGTCAATCGGTCCTGATGGCTACCTGTACTTCATCGCCAATCAGCTGCACCGCCAAAGCATCTTTCACGCAGGCAAAGACTTGCGCCAGAAACCCTACAGCCTGCTGCGCGTGAAGATCGATGCCGCACCGGCGCCCACACACTAGCGGCGCCGAAGCATGAATATTGATGCGTTGAACCTGTTCATGCGATCAACAGAGCTGGGCAATATCACCGCAGCCGGCAGGGAGCTGGGACTCGCGCCCTCGGTGGCCAGCCACAAACTGGCGAAGCTTGAAGAATACCTGGGCATGCGCCTGCTGCATCGCACCACCCGCCAGGTCAGCCTGACCGAAGACGGTGCGCTGTTTCTGCCCCATGCAATCCGGGTGCTGGCAGCCGTGGACGAGGCCTATCTGGTCGCGGTGAAAGGCAAGGACGTGGCCAAGCGGGTGTTAAGAGTATCCGCCCCCGGGTCCTTCGCGCGGATGTGCCTGATGCCGGCCATTACCCGGTTCCTGCACGCCAACCCGAAGCTGAAGATCGACCTGATACTGTCCGATCAAATGCAGGACCTGACCGAGATCGGGATTGATGTGGCAATCCGCATCGCCGCCCTGAAGGACTCATCCCTGGTGGCGCGCAAGCTCGGCTGCGACCGACGCATCCTGTGTGCGGCACCCGCCTACCTCCAGGCGCATGGCGAACCGACTTCACCTGCGGAGCTGGCCAATCATTCCTGCATCCTGCTGGGCGACGAGGACCATTGGCGTTTCGTGGGTGCCCATTCACACAAAGTCACGGCAATCAGTGGTTCGCTCAGAGTCAATTGCGGCGAAAGCGCACGGCTTGCCGCGGAGGGTGGGCTCGGCATCGTCTCTGTTTCACAGTGGAATGTCAGGCCCTCACTGGAAAGCGGCGCATTGGTGGAAATCATGCCGTCCTGTGTCCTGGAGCAAACCCGGGATATCTGGGCGATCTACCCCAGCGCGCGGTTGATCTCATCCAAGGCTCGGGCTTTCGTCGAGTTCATGATCGCCGAGTTCCAGGGCGATTTTTAGCATAGGGAAAAAATCATGGCGGTGACTCACCAAACTGCAGGCAAAACAAATCTCGCGAGCGGCCCACGCGTCGTTCGACTAGGGGTGACAGACTTGTCGTTCCATCGGGTTACCGCTGCGGTGGTAGCGCTGGTGTTGCAACGCATGGGCCTGACCGTTGAGCGCCACTATGCCCTGCACGAGGAAAACTTCGAGCAGTTGCGCAAAGGCTCGGTCGACATGCTGGTCTCCGCCTGGATTCCTTTCAGCCACGGGCTGTACAAGCAAGCGGTGGAGGCAGTGACGCCCACTCGCGAACTGGGCCTGCACTATCAGCCTTATGCCTTGTGGGGAGTGCCGGACTATGTCAGCGAGCATGACGTGGAATCCATCGAGGACCTGCTCAAGCCCGACGTCCGGGCCCGGATGAACCCGCTGATCCAGGGGATCGGCCCGGGTGCGGGCATTACCCGCTTCTCGCTGAAAATCATGGACGAATACGGGTTGAACGACGCCGGATATCGGTTCCGCACGGGCAGCCAGGACGATTGTATTAAGGCGTTCGAGGCGCTGTATCAGCAGCGGCGCTGGGGCATCGTGCCGCTGTGGCATCCTCAGTTCCTGCACCACCGTTATCGAATTCGCGACCTGAAAGACCCCAAGGGATTACTCGGCAGTGTTGATAGAGCGGTGCTGCTGGCGCGCGAGGGTCGCTTGGTATTACTCACGGCTGCCGAGATCCAGGTACTGGACAATATCCGCCTCTCCAACCTCATCGTTGCCGAACTCGATGATGCGCTCAACCGTGGCGGGCAATCCGCGGATGACGCCGCGATCGATTGGCTGGCAAGGCATCCCGACACCCTGCGCGCCTGGCTCGCCCCCCTGGCCTGATTGGGCAACGAGGCCTTTTACGAATTCTGAATTCGCGGCGGGCTGGCTACAAGCGCCTGCTCACTGAGGCTAGTTTGGCGATGCAGATGTTCTGCAATCTCCCCAAACCGAGGATTCCAACATGCTCTACCTGGTTTTCAGCGGCACCATCAAAGAAGGCAAACAGGCCGAGTTCTATCGTGATGTAGCGGCCGTTTCACAAAAGCTCACCCACCAGCACGACAAGGCCGTGGTCTATCAATGGCATAAGGATGAAGAGAACCCCAACCGGTTCTTTCTCAACGAACAGTGGGAAAGCGTCGCGGACCTGCACGCGCATTTCGAAACGCTCTACAAAGCCTTCGGCCCGGCGAAACCCACCGAGCGCCTGCCGGCGAAAATCCTCGCGTACCTGGATGAAGCACAGGTGAACTTCTACCAGGCCATTCAGTAAACCGCACCCGGTCACCCCAGGGTGACCGGGACGCTTGCTCAGATCGCTGTCCTTTCCACCGGGTTGAGTTCGCTCAACCGTCCCTCCTGGCGCGCAAACCGATTGGCCCGGGCAAACGTGCCGAAATCGTTGAAGCGCACGCCCATCTCCGCCATCACCTTGTGCGCCGTTTTCACCGTCATCTGGCGGATGTAGAACGGCTCCTTGACCACAAAATGATGAATCCCGTGGGTGCTGCCGAAGTTGAAGCAGAACGCTTGCAACGGCCACAGCCACCACGGGTTGAGCACCTGGGTTTGCTGGATCACGTTGCCCGGCTCGATGTCGCCGTAGTAGTGCATGTTGGAGCTGACAAAGTGCAGGCAGAAGGTGCGCAGTACATTGGGGCCGATGGTCACCACGGCGGCGATGTCGATGACGTGCATCACCGCCAGCGTGTTGGCCGACCAGTCGATCGGCGCGCCCAGCAGGCTGGCGATGCCATTCGCGGCATGGAAGCCGAGGAACACATACCACGCGCCCCAATGCAGCAGCGCCAGCGGTGCGTAGACCAGCGCCGTGCGCTTGAGAATGCCCAGCTTGTGCTTCCAGGACGGTGCCCGCAGCACCCGGATCAGTGCCGACATGATGTTGTCGCCGACCATCAGCAAACGTGCCAGGCCCCACGGTTCACCGTTGGTGATTGCGCGCTCTTCGATGTCGGTTTCGCTGCCGGAAACCTTGTGGTGATTGAGGTGGATATGGCGTCGTACCCAAGGGTTGATGGTGCTGGGCCGCGCCAGCCACACCAGGCCCATCATCAGGTTGTGGGGCAGGCGCTGCTTGCGAAAGTACATGCTGTGGATCAGGTCGTGTTCCAGTTCGTGGGTCAATGACGCGAGGAATGCGTTGAGCAGCAGGCACACCCACCACGCCATGTGCCCGGTGATATACAGCGCCGCCGAACCCAGCATGCCCACCAGGGCAAAGGCCAGGATGCCCGCGCCCAACGCATCCTGATGCAGCAGCCAGGGGTGGCGCTGGCGCAATAACAGCCCCTCGGCCAGCACCACTTCACGGATATGCGCTGAACGCTGTTGTGCGTTCATCTGCCGGGGGCTTGCAGAAGTACCGTCCATGCTTCCATCCTCTGTCTTATTGATGCGTACATCCTGCCCTATGCGATCTGGCGGGACGCTAGCCCCACACGCCAACCTGTTGACCGCAAGCGCCAATCAACATGACCGAACCGACCTCTCTCGCCAGCTGGACCCGCGCCCTGCGCAAGCAGCTCGACGCCCTGGGCCTCGACAGCGCCGCGCTGTGTGCCCAGGCCGGGCTCGACCCGCAGTTGATGGAAGATCCGAACGCGCGCTACCCGCTATCGGCCACCACGCGCCTGTGGGAACTGGCGGTACAGGCCAGCGGCGACCCGGCGATTGGCTTGCGGGTGTCGCGGTTTGTCAGCCCCACCACCTTTCACGCGCTGGGTTATGCGCTGGTGGCCAGCGGCAGCCTGCGGGAAGTGTTCGAGCGGATCGTGCGCTATCACCAGGTGGTCAGCGACGCCCTGAGCCTGGAGCTTAGCCGGGAGGGCGAACGTTACCGCTTTCGCCTGCAACAGCCCGCCGGTACACCCGCTCCCGCGTTTGAGGCGATTGATGCGTTCGCCGCGATTTACGTGCGCACCTGTCGCAATCGCCTGGGCCGGGAGTACGCGCCGCTGGCGGTGTACCTGCGGCGGCCCGAGCCGGCTGATCCCAAGCCGTGGCACACGGTATTTCGCGCGCCGGTGTTTTTTGCCGCCGAGGAAGACCGTCTGGAATTTGCGGCCCGGGACTTTGACAGCCACCTGGACGATGCCAACCCCGAGTTGGCCGAGCACAATGAAACCGTGCTCAAGCGCACCCTGGCGCAACTGCGGCCGCTGACCTGGGAACGCAAGGTGCGTTCGGCCATTGAGGCGCAGTTGCCTGACGGTGAGCCGAGTGCCGAGCGCATCGCCCAGGCGTTGCATTTGAGCTTGCGCAGCTTGCAGCGGCATCTGGCGGATGAGGGCTGCCGGTTTGATGCGCTGCTGAACGAATGCCGGGAGAACCTCGCGCTGCTGCATCTGCGGGATCCCGAGTGTTCGCTGGCGGAGATCAGTCATTTGCTGGGGTTTGCCGATACCAGCAGCTTCAACCGGGCGTTCAAGCGCTGGACCGGGATGACGCCGGGGCAGTTTCGGGATGGGTTGAGGTAGCTGGAGTTGCGGTGGCTGTGAGGGCCTCTTCGCGAGCAAGCCCGCTCCCACATTTGACCGCATTCCAAAGGATGTACTCGGTCAAATGTGGGAGCGGGCTTGCTCGCGAAAGCGGTCGATCAAACACCACAAAAGCCAGTGGCAGTCAGCGCCCCCGGTCCCGCCGCAACACCTTCTTCACCCGCGCCACCAAGGCCCGGGCCTCAAAGGGCTTGAGCAGATAATCATCCTCATGCAATTCCAGCCCACGCAGCCGATCTTCAATCCCGTCAGGCGTGGTCAAAAACAACATCGGCGTCTCACCCTTCAACCGGATCGCCTGCTGCAGCTTCCAGGCATTCAGCCCCGGCAGCATCACATCCAGGATCACCAGGTCGTATTCGGTGCTTTCCACAAAGCGCAGGGCCGCCATGCCATTGGCCGCCACCTCCACCGTGTAGCTGGCCTCTTCAAGACTGCGGCCCATCGCCTCGGCCGCCTCTGACTCGTGTTCCACTAGCAGGACGCGCATAACACACCTCGAATAATCGTGAACGCAGGCTACCACCCTCAGGCATGCGCCGCCTCGCGCAAACGTTGCGGGTCGAGGATTTCGATCTCGCCATAGCCCAGCCGCACGATGCCCTGGCCTTGCAGGTCCTTGAGCAACGCATTGGTGGTCTGGCGCGACAGGCTCAGCATCGCGGCCAGGTCTTCCTGGGGCAGTTGCAGCACCTGCCGGGCCTGCTCGATGTCGCCATAGCCCTCGGCGATCATCAGCAGGCGGTGCGCCACCCGCACCGACGCCGGCATCAGGCTCAATTGCTCGATATTGATAAAGGTCAGGCGCAGTTTCTGGCTCATCAACAGGGCCATGTCGCGCCAGTAACGCGGAGTCTGTTCAAGAATGTGCAGCAACGCCGGCTGCGGTACCTGCAACAACGTACACGGCCCGACGGCGCAGGCATCGTGGGTGCGGGGCAACCCGTCGAACAATGAGATTTCGCCGAACCAGTATGGCAATTCCGCCAGGCTCAACACTGCCTCCTTGCCCTGCTCGTTCACCGCGCTGATGCGCAGGGAGCCTTCCAGCACCGCGTACAACCCACACGGCGCATCGCCGCGCTTGAACAGGTATTGCCCCGCCGTCAGCTGCCGCAACCGGGCGCTGGCCAGCAAGCTATTCTGTAAGTCAGCAGGCAGATGGCTGTACCAGTGACCGGTGGCCAGCCGTGGGTGCCATTTCTCTACATCCATGCGAACTCCGAAGATTGTCGGCCAGTTGACAGTGTGTCGTGGGCCTACAGGGCATGATCAAACATCCTACAGGAGGAACAACAATGAAAAGCCTCGTCGACCATCTCAGTCAATACGCCGCCTACCACCGCGACCCGCGCAATATCGCCAGCCACTTTATCGGCATCCCGCTGATTGTGGTGGCCGTGGCCGTGCTGCTGTCACGCCCCGAATGGACGGTGGCCGGGCTGTGGCTGTCGCCCGCGGTGGTAGTGGCGCTGCTTTCGGCATGGTTCTACCTGCGCCTGGAACTGGCGCTCGGCGTGCTGATGACGGTGCTGATGGGCCTGTCGGTGTGGGCCGGGCATGTGCTGGCGGCACAAAGCACGCTGGTGTGGCTGAGCAGCGGCATCGGCATGTTCGTGGTGGGCTGGGTGATCCAGTTTGTGGGGCATTACTACGAGGGGCGCAAACCGGCGTTTGTCGATGACGTGTCCGGGTTG
The DNA here is from genome assembly GCF_013385565.1 of Pseudomonas sp. E6002. Lineage (NCBI taxonomy): Bacteria > Pseudomonadati > Pseudomonadota > Gammaproteobacteria > Pseudomonadales > Pseudomonadaceae > Pseudomonas > Pseudomonas sp. E6002. The sequence continues at coordinate 13,480 of NZ_JACAPT010000003.1, forward strand.
ATCGTGGGGCCGTTGTTCGTGGTGGCGGAGTTGGCGTTCCTGGTGGGGCTGCGGCATGAGCTGAAGCGGCAGATTGAAGAGCGCTCAGGGCCCGTGGCCGTGCGGCACAAGAACGCCACGGCCTGAGCAACACTGGAGATCCAAATGTGGGAGCGGGCTTGCTCGCGAAAGCGGAGTGTCAGTCACCGGATGTACCGACTGAACCACCGCATTCGCGAGCAAGCCCGCTCCCACATGGGTTTTGCGGCACTTTTAGGCTTTTTGCCAGACCTTGGGCTTGAAGAACAACGTCTCGCCCCGCGCCAAACCAGTCAGGCTGTCGTGGTCTTTCACCACTTCAGCCTCGATCAACTCGCTCTGGCCTTCGACCTTCAGGGTCACCCGGGTGGTCGCGCCAAGCGGGCGAATATCACGCACTTCAGCCGCGTGGTGGTCTTCCAGTTCATGGCGCGACAACGACACTTCATGCGGGCGGAACAGCACGTGCTTGTCTTCACCCAAATGCAGGCGGTTGGAGTCCCCGAGGAAGTGATAAACAAAGTCACTGGCCGGGTTTTCGTAGACTTCGCCCGGTGAGCCAATCTGCTCGATCACGCCCTTGTTCATCACCACGATGCGGTCCGCCACTTCCATGGCTTCTTCCTGGTCGTGGGTCACGAACACCGAGGTCAGGTTGATGTCTTCGTGCAGGCGCGCCAGCCAGCGGCGCAGTTCTTTACGGACCTTGGCATCGAGGGCGCCGAAGGGTTCATCCAGCAGCAGCACTTTCGGCTCTACCGCCAGGGCGCGCGCCAGGGCGATACGCTGGCGCTGGCCGCCGGAGAGTTGTTCCGGGTAGCGATCCGACAGCCAATCGAGCTGCACCATGTTCAGCAGCTCGTGGACTTTCACTGCGATCTGGCTTTCGGTGGGGCGCTGGTTTTTCGGTTTCATCCGCAGGCCGAACGCGACGTTGTCGAACACGGTCATGTGGCGGAACAGCGCGTAGTGCTGGAACACAAAGCCGACGTTGCGATCACGCACGTCGTGGCCGGAGACGTCTTCACCATGGAACACGATGTTGCCGGCATCCGGGGTTTCGAGACCGGCGATGATCCGCAGCAGGGTGGTCTTGCCGCAGCCGGACGGGCCCAGCAACGCCACCAGCTCGCCACTCTGGATGTCCAGATTGATGCTGTTCAGGGCCTTGAAGGCGTTGAAATTCTTGCTGACATTACGGACTTCGATCGACATGACTTATTCCTCACCAGCACTTTTGCGCAGGCGGTTGATACGGTTCTCGCTCCACTGCTTGAGCAGCAGGATGAAGAGCGCCAGGATCAGCAACAGGCTCGCGACGGCAAACGCGGCGACGTGGTTGTATTCGTTGTAGAGGATCTCGACGTGCAGCGGCAAGGTGTTGGTCACGCCGCGAATGTGGCCGGACACCACCGACACCGCACCGAACTCACCCATGGCCCGCGCGGTACACAGCACCACGCCGTAGATCAGGCCCCACTTGATGTTCGGCACGGTGACATGCCAGAACATCTGCCAGCCGTTGGCGCCCAGCAGGCGCGCGGCCTCTTCTTCCTGGGTGCCCTGCTCCTGCATCAGCGGGATCAGCTCACGGGCCACGAACGGCACGGTGACGAAGATGGTCGCCAGCACTATGCCCGGCAAGGCGAACACGATCTGGATGTCATGGTCTTGCAGCCACGGGCCAAAGAAGCCCTGGGCGCCGAACATCAACACGTAGACCAGGCCGGCGATCACCGGCGATACCGAGAACGGCAGGTCGATCAGGGTCACCAGGATACTTTTGCCACGGAACGAGTACTTGCTCACGCACCAGGCGGCGCTGACGCCGAACACCACGTTGAGCGGTACCGAAATCACCACGGCGATCACCGTGAGTTTCAATGCCGACAGCGCGTCCGGCTCAAGGATCGCGGTGAAGAACGCACCCAGGCCATTCTTCAGGCCCTGGGACACCACGATAAACAGCGGCAGCAACAAAAACAGGAAGAACACCAGCCAGCCAAGGCTGATCAGGATGCGTCGGGACACCGCACTGCCACGACGGGCAGCGTTGGCCGAGGACGCGGCGGAAATAGACGATTGGGACATGTTCCGCGCCTCCTTATGGGTGTTCGATGCGCCGCTGCAGCAAGTTGATCAGCAGCAGCAGGACAAAGGAAACCACCAGCATCAGCACACCGATGGACGTGGCGCCGTGGTAGTCGTATTGGTCGAGCTTGACCATGATCAGCAGCGGCAGGATCTCGGTTTTCATCGGCATGTTGCCGGCGATGAAGATCACCGAACCGTACTCACCGACACCTCGTGCAAACGCCAAGGCGAAGCCGGTCAACCAGGCAGGCAGCAGCGCCGGTACCAGGATGTAGCGGAACACTTGCAGGGGCTTGGCGCCGAGACAGGCGGCGGCTTCTTCGATTTCCCGGGGGATATCGGCCAACACCGGCTGCACGGTACGCACCACGAATGGCAGCGTGACGAAGGTCAGCGCGAGAGTGATGCCCAGGGGGGTGTAGGCGATCTTGAAGCCCAGGTCGGCGGCGAACTGGCCTACCAGGCCAGTGGGCGTGTACAGCGCGGTGAGTGCAATACCGGCGACGGCGGTGGGCAGGGCGAACGGCAAGTCGATCATCGCATCGATGATCTTGCGCCCGGGGAAGGTGTAGCGCACCAGTACCCATGCCAGCAGGGTACCGATCACGCCGTTGATGATCGCGGCATACAACGCAGTGCCGAAGCTCAGTTTCAACGCCGCCAGCACACGCGGTGCGGAGATGATGTTCCAGAACTGATCCCAGGTGAGTTGAGCGGCATGTACAAACATCGCCGCAAGGGGGATGAGTACGATCAGGCTGAGGTACACCACGGTGTAGCCCAGCGTCAGCCCGAAGCCGGGTATGACGGGGGAGATACGACGCGACATAAGAGTCCTTGGTTAGCGGGTAGATACCACTGTAGGAGCGAGCTTCTGTGGGAGCTGGCTTGCCTGCGATGCCGGCACCTCGGTGTATCAGTTACACCGAGGTGATGCTATCGCGGGCAAGCCCGGCTCCCACAGAAAGCTGGCTCCTACAGTTTGATTTTGCTTACTGCGCCGAGTAGATCTGGTCGAACACGCCACCGTCATTGAAGAATTTCGGTTGGGCAGTTTTCCAGCCGCCGAAGTCTTTGTCGATAGTCACCAGGTCCAGTTTCGGGAACTGCTGGGCGTATTTGGCGGCGACTTTCTCATCGCGTGGGCGGTAGAAGTTCTTCGCCGCAATCTCCTGGCCAGCCGGGCTGTACAGGTGCTTGAGGTACTCGGTGGCGATCTCGGTATTGCCCTTTTTCTCAGCGTTCTTGTCGACCACGGCCACTGGCGGCTCGGCGAGGATCGACAGCGAAGGTACAACGATGTCGAACTTGTCGGCGCCGCCGTCTTCCTTCAGGGCCAGGAAGGCTTCGTTTTCCCAGGCCAGCAACACGTCACCCTGACCGTTGTTGACGAAGGTGATGGTCGAACCGCGCGCGCCGGTGTCGAGGATCGGCACGTGCTTGAACAGCTCTTTCACGTATTCCTGGGCCTTGGCTTCGCTGCCACCGGCTTTCAGGCCGTAGGCCCAGGCGGCTAGGAAGTTCCAGCGGGCGCCGCCGGAGGTTTTCGGGTTCGGGGTGATCACCGACACGTCTTTCTTGATCAGGTCGCCCCAATCCTTGATGCCTTTAGGGTTGCCCTTGCGTACCAGGAACACGATGGTCGAGGTGTACGGGGTGCTGGCGTCCGGCAGGCGGGTTTGCCAGTTTTCCGGCAGGGTCTTGCCCAGTTTTGCGATTTCGTCGATGTCGCCGGCCAGGGCCAGGGTCACGACGTCGGCGCGCAGGCCGTCGATTACCGCTCGGCCCTGCTTGCCCGAACCACCGTGGGATTGCTGAATCTTGACGTTGTCACCCGGGTGCGACTGCTTCCAGAAGCTGGTGAATTCAGCGTTGTAGTCCTGGTAGAGCTCGCGGGTGGGGTCGTAAGACACGTTGAGCAGTTCGTAATCCTTGGCAACAGCGGAACCGGCAAACACGGCACTGGCCAGTGCTGCCAGGGCATAACGGCGAATCGACGACATAGAAGGCTCCTGAAATTCTTGGGTGTTGGCTTTTTTCTTATAGTTGCGGGTCTTGCAATCGAATCGCCGGTGTTGCTCAGCTCGGTTTGTTGCCCGGGTTCTGCAAACGGAATTTCTCTTTGCGTTCGATTTGTACTACCTGGGCGTTGTGCACAGTGATTTCCACCGCGCCAAACCGCAGATCGCGCAGGGCGCTCTGGATCTCGCGCAAAATGGCTGCTTCGTCCTGGCCGTCAACGCTACGTAGAGATGCGCTCATGGTCGTGCTCCTGAAATGAGAAGTGCCTCGCAGTGGCGGCACTGCTTGCGGCGTGAGGGCGATAGTAGATAAGCGCGGATATTCTTAAAAATACTATTTAAGAATGTTTATATAACCAGAAAGAATTTTCTGATGGGACGAGGGGTTGCGAGGGGTTTTGCGGGACGACCCGTGAAATAAAGCCGTGTGGAGATCCAAATGTGGGAGCGGGCTTGCTCGCGAAGGCGGTGGGTCAGTGACAGATTTGCTGACTGACACACCGCCTTCGCGAGCAAGCCCGCTCCCACATTTTGGCCCTGTTTGAAATCAGGACAGGCGGTGGTTAACGAATTGTCGGCGCCCTCGCCCAATCCAGCTCACTGGCCGGCATCGGCCGACCAAACCAGTACCCCTGGCCCAGGTCACAGCGCTGTTCCAATAGAAACCGCGCCTGCTCAACCTGCTCGATACCTTCGGCATGCACCTGCATGCCCATGCTCTGCGCCAACGCGATCACTACCCGCACGATCGCCGCATCGTCCTCATCCCATGGCAACCCGGCGACAAAACCCTGGTCGATCTTGAGCTTCTGCACCGGCAAGCGCTTGAGCCGCAGCAGCGATGAATAACCGGTGCCAAAGTCGTCGATAGCCAGGCGCAAGCCGAGCTCACGCAGGCGATGCATTTGCTCAAGGGCGACTTCCGGGTCTTCCATCACCGCGCTTTCGGTGACTTCCAGCTCTAAAAGCGCCGGATCCAGCCCCGTGTCGTGCAGCACCTTGGCTACTTGCTCATACAGCTCACGCCGGGCAAACAGGCGGCTGGACACATTCACCGCGAGAAACGTCAGCGGTGCGCCGTCTGCCAGCCATTGGCACATCTGGCGACAGGCCTGGTCCATGACCCAGGCGTCGATGTCGGCAATCAGCCCGGTGCGCTCGGCAATCGGGATGAATTCCCCCGGCGGCACCAGCCCGCGCTCCGGGTGCTGCCAGCGCACCAGGGCTTCGACGCCGATCATTCGGCTGTCTTGCAGGTCGTGCACTGGCTGGTAGTAAACCCGCAGCTCCTGCTGATCCAGCGCGCGGCGCAGTTCACCGGCCATTTCCACGCGGTGCTGGGCGTGGGCGGTAAGTTCTTCGGTGTACAAGGCGTAACCTTCGCGGCCGGCGCTCTTGGCCTTGAACAACGCGGAGTCGGCGTTGCGCAGCAGTTGCTCGGCGCTCAGCGCGTCGCTGGGGAACAGGCTGATCCCGATGCTCACGCTGATAAACAGTTGATGGCCGTCGAAGATGACCGGTTCTTTCATCGCGTCGAGAATACGTTGCGCCAGGGCGGCGGCCTGGCCCACCTGTGGACAACTTTCCGCCAGCACCGCGAACTCGTCACCGCCCAGGCGCGCCAGGGTCACGCCGGGGCCGAACAGGCCTTGCAGGCGCTCGCCGACGGCCTTGAGCAACTGGTCGCCGACGTTATGGCCGAGGCTGTCGTTGATGATCTTGAAATGGTCGAGGTCGAGCAGCAGTAAGGCGCAGCCACGTTTATGGATCTGCGCGGAGGCCAGGGCCTGTTCGGCACGGTCGGTGAACAGCAGGCGGTTGGGCAGGTCGGTCAGCGGGTCGTGATGGGCCAGGTGCGCCAACTCGCTCTCGGAGTGCTTGATGGCGCTGATATCGGAGAACACCGCGACGTAGTGGCTGATATGGCCCTGCTCATCACGGATCACCCGGATGGTCTGCCACTGTGGGTAGATTTCGCCGCTTTTACGGCGGTTCCAGATTTCACCGCTCCATTCACCGTCACGTTCCAGCGTCTCGAACATCGCCTGGTAGAAACTGGCCGAGTGGCGCCCGGACTTGAACAGGCTCGGCTGGTGCCCCAGCACGTCTTCGCACTGGTAGCCGGTGATTTCGATAAAGGCCCGGTTGACGTGAACAATCAGCCCCAGGGCATCGGTGACCAGCACTCCTTCGCGGGTGCAATCGAACACGGCGGCGGCCTGGCGCAGGCGCTCGCGGTTTTCCTTCAGTGGCTGCTGGATCAGGTTCGCGCGGGCAAAGTGCGCGCAGAGCAGGTAGATCGCCAGGGCACTGAGGCTGACCCACAGGTAACCGCGTATCTGAAGCCAGCGGCCCAGCTCCACGGGTTCATCGATAAAGTTGATCAATACCTGATGGCTGAGCTGAATCCACACAATCGAAACCAGCAGGTACATCAGCCCGGCACGCAGGGCACCTCGGTATGAAAACAGCATATGTTCAGTAATCCTTACTAAAAAACCAGATTCGCCCTACAAAGGCTACGGATTATAGAATAAGAAACATCCAGTCACTCCTATCTGAAAGGGCGGCTGGTTTTATCTGTAGGCTTAGTGATAATGCGCAAGCTGGTTTTTTCTTTATCTGAGGGCCATACAGCCTATGTGGTACAACGGTTTTCTTGACTTGTCGGCCTGGCAACTGGTGGCAGTCACTCTGTTGATGACCCACGTGACCATTGTCGGGGTCACGGTCTATCTGCACCGCTATTCAGCCCACCGCTCCCTGGAGCTCAATGCTGGCCTGAAACACTTCTTCCGCTTCTGGCTGTGGCTCACCACGGCGCAGAACACCCGCGAGTGGACCGCTATCCACCGCAAACACCACGCCAAGTGCGAAACCGTCGACGATCCCCACAGCCCGGTGATCAAGGGCCTGTCCACCGTGCTGCGCAAAGGCGCCGAGCTGTATCGCGCCGAAGCCGAGAACCCCGAGACCCTGCGCATCTACGGCAAGAACTGCCCGGAAGACTGGATCGAGCGCAAGCTCTACACCCCGTACCCGCTGCTGGGCGTGGCGATCATGGGCGTGATCGACCTGCTGCTGTTCGGCACCATCGGCATCACCATCTGGGCCATCCAGATGATGTGGATCCCGTTCTGGGCTGCCGGCGTAATCAACGGCCTGGGTCATGCCATCGGCTACCGCAACTTCGAATGCCGCGACGCGGCGACCAACCTGATTCCCTGGGGCATCATCGTGGGTGGCGAAGAACTGCATAACAACCACCACACCTACCCCAACTCCGCCAAGCTGTCGGTGAAGAAGTGGGAGTTCGACCTGGGCTGGGCCTGGATCAAAGTGTTCAGCTTCCTGCGCCTGGCCAAGGTGCAACGGGTCGCGCCGATCGCCCACCGGGTCGAAGGCAAGGGCAGCCTGGACATGGACACCGCGATGGCGATCCTCAACAACCGCTTCCAGATCATGGCCCAGTACCGCAAGTTGGTGATTGGCCCGCTGGTCAAGCAGGAACTGGAAAAGGTCGATCACTCGGTGCGCCACCAATTCCATCGCGCCAAGCGCCTGCTGTCGCGGGAGACCAGCCTGCTGGATGACCGCCACCACGTGCGCATCCAGAGCATGCTGGAGCACAGCCAGGCCCTGAAAGTGATCTACGAGAAGCGCCTGGCGCTGCAACAGATCTGGCTGAAAACCAGCACCAACGGCCACGACATGCTGGCGGCGATCAAGGAATGGGTGCACGAGGCCGAGGCGAGCGGGATTCAATCCCTGCGGGACTTTGCCCATCAGCTGAAGACCTATTCGCTGCGGCCTGCCGCGGCCTGATACGGCTGTAGCGAGCCGATTTTTTGTGGCAAGGGAGCTTCTGTGGCGAGGGAGCTTGCTCCCGCTGGAGTGCGCAGCGCTCCCAAGATTCTGGGGCCGCTACGCAGCCCAGCCGGAGCAAGCTCCCTCGCCACAACAAGCTCCCTCCCCATAGCAGCTCCTTCCCCACAGCAGCCCCCTCCCCACCGCAACTCCTTCCCCACAGCAAGCCCCTCCCCCCCAACAAACTCGCTCCTACATGTTTCTGGCGCCATTTCTTGGTCGCCTCTAATCGGCGCTGATAACGGAACTTCGCAGCAAATTCCCCCTCTCAATCAACACTTCGCCATCCCGGCGGCCCTTGTTGTGACCGCTGCCCAACCCCGCGGCCTGCCCAGAGAGAGTTGTGCCGATGGTCCCCGAACAGACCTTCACCGACACCCCAGTCCTCGAACAGCCACGACCGGCAGCCGCCGCTACGTTGCTGGCCCTGATGCATGCCCAGGGCGAAGTGGAACGGCTGAGTGAACGCGAGCAACTGCTGAGTTCGCTGTTGGTCAGTGTGAATGCCGTGCTCTGGGCAATCGAGTGGGACACTCGCCGCGTGCTGTACGTCAGCCCGGCCTATGAGCGGGTTTTCGGACGTACGGCGGGCATGTTGTTGACCGACTATCGGGAATGGCGCAACAGCATCCACCCCGAAGACCTCGACTACGCCGAGCACAGCCTGGCCCAGGTGCTGCACAGCGGCGCCGTGGAAGACCGCGAGTACCGCATCATCACCGCCGACGGGCAGATCCGCTGGCTCAGCGACAAGTGTTACATCAACCAGCAGGCCGAGCCCGGCCAGCCGGTGATCGTGGTAGGCATAGCCGAAGACATCACTGAAAAGAAGCAGCTGGAGCTGGAGCTGCACCGCCTGGCCACCACCGATGTGCTGACCCGCAGCAGCAACCGCCGGCATTTCTTCGAGTGCGCCCACCACGAGTTTGAACGCGCCTGCCTGCAAGGCACGCCCCTGGCGTTCCTGTTGCTGGACATCGATGACTTCAAGGTGGTGAACGACACCTACGGCCACCTGGAAGGCGATCAGGTGTTGCAGCGTATCGCCGAGAGCGGTCGGGGAGTTCTGCGCCGTGGCGACCTGTTCGGGCGCATTGGCGGCGAAGAATTCGCCGCCATACTGCCCGGTTGTGCCCCGGAGATGGCAATGCAGGTGGCCGAACGCCTGGGGCACGAGATTGCGCAGCTGAGTTTCAGCCACGACGGTGAGAGCTTCGCGATCACCGTCAGCCAGGGCCTGGCCAGCCTGACCGCCGAGGACGCCAATGTGGACAGCCTGTTTGCCCGCGCTGACGCGGCCATGTACGAGGCCAAGCGCCAGGGCAAAAACCGCGTGCTCCCCGGCTGACGCCACACGATGACCTGTGGGAGCCGGGCTTGCCCGCGATGCAGGCACCTCGGCGTGTTGGTTGTACCGGGATGATGCTATCGCAGGCAAGCCAGCTCCCACACTGGCACGCATCGCCTGCTAGGTTTTGCGCATACGCGTCAATTCCGGCAAACCCACCTTGAGCAAGCGTGCCGTCTTGCCTTTCGCCAATGCCTCGACGCCTTCATGCTCGGTCAGCCGCGCCAGCTGCGCCGCCAGGTTCATCACCAGCGCTTCGCGGGAATACACCCCGCCCTCCAGCGAATAAATCGCCGCGATCAACTGGCGTAACTCCAGCGGCAGGCGCCAGCGTGTGCGCAGTGCCGAACCATAGGCCGCGCCGAAGGTGTAGAGGGACTCGCCAATCGCTTCGTCATCCAGTTCGCCACCGCCCAGCAGCCAGTCTTGCAGGCACCGCAGCAAGGCCAGGTCGCCAAGGCGATGGAGAATCCCGGCGCTGTAGCAGCGCTCGTGATCCAGGTCGAGCATGCGCGCCAGGCTGCGGGCGTAGTCGGCGGTACGCTGGGACAGCTGCCAATGACGCTCGGCGTAATCCACAAGGCTCGGGTCGCTCAGTACCACGTTGTGCTTGAGGGCGAGCCCCAGGATCAGGTTCATGCTCTGCCCCGCCGCCAGCTTGTGCAGGGCCATGCCCAGGGTCTGTACCGGCGAACCGTGATGGCCGGCGCTGTTGGCGGCGGCGATCAACACGGCAGTAATCTGCGGGTCCATGCGCACCTGCTCTTCCAGGCGCTTGAGGTCCAGGCCCTCCGGCTCCAGGCTATGTTGCACCGCAGCCTGCACGTCGACCCGCAGCGGCGCGCCGTCGGAGGCTTCCCGGCGGCGCTCCAGAAACACCGGCAAGGTCATGCCCGGCGCCAGGGCCGGGACTTCGCAATACACCGTCTCACCTTCGTTCAGCAGCAAGTCCTGCAGGCGCTGGGTCAGGCTTTCCATGTTCAGGGGTTTGGTCAGGTACGCGGTCGGTGCCAGGGGCAAGGCTTCGCGCACACTGGCGCTGTCGTTGCGGGTACTCAGCAGGATAAACGGCAACAGCGGCGTACGCCGTTGCAGGCGCACGCTGCGCAGCAGGCTCAGGCCATCGACGCCGGGCAGCTCCCAATCGGCAATGATCAGGTCATAGGGTTTGTCACGCAGCAACTCGGTGGCCCGCTGGCCATCGGCACACACATCCAGCCGTGCGTCACAGCGCACATTCAGCAACACCTGCTTGAGCAGATCTCGGGACCAAGGGTCGGCCTCGGCAATCAACACACGGGGTACAGCCGGTAAATCAACAGCAGTCATCCAGCACGCTCCATCGGCAATACCAGCACCTTAGACAAAGGAGCCGCCTGCGTACAATGAACAACGGCTGAATACCGTTCATCGGGCACAAAAAAACCCGCCTAAGCGGGTTTTTTGTCGATCAGGTCAACTTTTGATCACAGCTCGGAGAAGCACTCTTCGATGATCGCCAGGCCTTTGTCCAACTGCTCGTCCGGCGAAGTCAGCGGAACCAGCACGCGCAACACGTTGCCGTAGGTGCCGCAGGACAGCAGGATCAAGCCCTTGTCACGCGCCTTGGCCACCACGGAAGCGACAGCAGCGGCGTTCGGCTTGTGGCTGTCGCCATTTTCGAACAGCTCGACCGCAATCATCGCGCCCAGGGCACGCACTTCGCCGATCACCGGGTACTTGGCCTGGATAGCTTTCAGACCGGTCACCAGGCGCTCGCCCACAGCCTTGCAGCGGTCCAGCAGGTGCTCTTCTTCGAACACTTCCATCACGGCCAGGGCCGCGGCGCAAGCGATCGGGCTACCGGCGTAGGTGCCGCCCAGGCCGCCCGGAGCAATGGCGTCCATGTATTCAGCCTTGCCGCACACACCGGCCAGCGGGAAGCCGCCTGCGATGGATTTGGCGAAGGTGGTCAGGTCGGCGGCAACGCCCATCTGTTCCATGGCGAAGAAAGTACCGGTACGGCCGGCACCGGTTTGCACTTCGTCGGCGATCAGCAGGATGCCGTGCTTGTCGCACAGTTCGCGCAGGCGCTTCATGAAGGATTTAGGCGCGACGTAGAAACCGCCTTCGCCCTGCACCGGCTCGATGATGATGGCAGCGATATCACGCGGCTCGGCATCGTTCTTGAAGATGCGTTCGATGCTGGCGATGGAGTCGTCATCGCTCACACCGTGCAGTTCGTTCGGGAACAGCGCGCGGAACACGCCGCCTGGCATCAGGCCCATGCCGGCCGAGTACGGCACGACTTTGCCGGTGAGGCCCAGGGTCATCATGGTGCGACCGTGGTAGGCGCCGGTGAACGCGATCACGCCGGCACGGCCAGTGGCGGCACGGGCAATCTTCACGGCGTTTTCTACCGCTTCGGAACCGGTGGTGACCAGCAGGGTTTTCTTGGCGAAATCACCCGGCACCTTGGCGTTAACTTTTTCGCACAGCTCAACGTACGGCTCGTAGGCCAGTACCTGGAAGCAGGTGTGAGTCAGCTTGTTCAACTGTTCGGTCACGGCGGCGATGATTTTCGGGTGCACGTGGCCGGTGTTCAGCACGGCGATACCGCCGGCGAAGTCGATGAACTCGCGACCTTCAACGTCGGTCACGGTGGCGTTCTTCGCCGACTCGGCGAAGATCGGGTGAATCTGGCCAACACCGCGTGGTACAGCGGCTTCGCGGCGTTTCATCAGGGATGCGTTGGTCTTGCTCATAAAGTCCTCATTCGCCACTCATCGGGTGGCGTGGTCCAAGGAATACGTGGCGGGGAGGCAACTACGGCAGCATGCGATGATCGACTGCCACAGCTTTCCCGGCCACTACGAATAACGGGGTGAAACACGCAAAGGGACAGCGCTCTCGTGCCCTTTGCGTTTGCAGCAATGCCTTGCCGGGCTTAGATGCCCAGGCAGAGGTATTTGATTTCCAGGTAATCCTCGATCCCGTACTTGGAGCCTTCACGGCCCAGGCCCGAAGCCTTGATGCCGCCGAACGGCGCCACTTCGTTGGAGATCAACCCGGTGTTGACGCCGACCATGCCGTATTCCAGGGCTTCAGCCACACGGAACACACGGCCCAGGTCGCGGGCATAGAAGTAGGAAGCCAGGCCGAACTCGGTGTCGTTGGACATCGCGATCACTTCGGCTTCGTCTTTGAAGCGGAACAGCGGCGCCAGTGGGCCGAAGGTTTCTTCCTTGGCCACGGCAGCATCTTTCGGCACGTTGACCAGGATGGTCGGCTCGAAGAAGTTGCCTTCCATCACCTTGCCGCCAGCCAACAGGGTCGCGCCTTTGCTCAGGGCATCAGCGATGTGCTCCTGAACCTTGGCCACGGCCTTCTCGTCGATCAGCGGGCCGGTGGTGGTGCCCTCTTCCAGACCGTTGCCGATCTTCAGCTTGGCCACGGCCACTTTCAGTTTTTCAGCGAACGCGTCGTACACCGAATCCTGAATGTACAGACGGTTGGCGCAGACGCAGGTCTGGCCGTTGTTGCGGTACTTGGAAATGATCGCGCCTTCGACGGCCTTATCCAGGTCTGCATCGTCGAACACGATGAACGGCGCGTTGCCGCCCAGTTCCAGGGAAACCTTCTTGATGTCCTTGGCGCATTCGGCCATCAGCTGGCGACCGATTTCGGTGGAGCCGGTGAAGGACAACTTACGCACGATCGGGTTGCTGGTCAGCTCGCTGCCGATATCGCCGGCGCTGCCGGAGACCACGCTGAACACGCCTTTCGGAATGCCGGCACGCTGGGCCAGTTCAGCCAGGGCGAACGCGGAGAACGGGGTTTGCGACGCAGGCTTGAGCACCATGGTGCAACCGGCAGCCAGGGCAGGGCCGGCTTTACGGGTGATCATCGCGGCCGGGAAGTTCCACGGCGTGATGGCAGCGGTAACGCCGATTGGTTGCTTGATCACGATCAGGCGTTTGTCCGGCTGGTGGCCGGGAATCACATCACCGTAGACGCGCTTGGCTTCTTCGGCGAACCACTCGATGAACGAAGCGGCGTAAACGATTTCGCCCTTGGCTTCGGCCAGCGGCTTGCCTTGTTCCAGGGTCATCAGGCGAGCCAGGTCATCCTGGTTTTCGATAATCAGCTCGAACCAGCGGCGCAGCTTGTTGGCGCGGTCCTTGGCGGTAAGTGCACGCCAGGCCGGCAGGGCCTTGTCAGCTGCTTCAATGGCGCGACGGGTTTCGGCGGCGCCCATTTTTGGCACGGTACCGAGGATTTCGCCGGTAGCGGGGTTGTTGACCTTGATCGTTTGACCGTTGTCCGCATCGACCCAAGCGCCATCAATGAAGGCTTGCTGGCGGAACAACTGGGTGTCTTTGAGCTGCATGTCGGCTTTCCTTAACAGCACCGCGCACGCGCGGAGCGAATTAGAGTTGTTGAAAGGCGCCTTGAGGGCTGCCGTCAGGGAAATCATTCACTGGGCGCAAGCACGTAAATAGCGCACGAAAGGACAAATGTGCGGTTCAGCACCCAGGCAGGAGCGTTTGAAATCTCAAACGAATCCTAGGATCAATGGGGGTGCAGGGCAATAGTCTGTTCGAAAAAAAGAACGAAAACGGCGCATTTGCTCGATTTTTCTGATCAGCGTGTTTCGGGCGAGTTCAACCGCAATTCGTCGAGATGCCCGGTACAGGGCTTCGGCAGCGCCTAATCCTACTGGCAGCAGGCCGAAAAGCGGCATGGACGCCCAAGGTCGACATGGGTATGATGTCGCCCGCACAAGCATCCGTAGCTCAGCTGGATAGAGTACTGCCCTCCGAAGGCAGGGGTCGTGGGTTCGAATCCCGCCGGGTGCACCAGATACAGATGAAAAAGCCCCAGGTCGAAAGGCCTGGGGCTTTTTTGTGGGCGTCGATTCAGGGTTTCTGCAACGCCTCCAACCGCGCCGGCAAGTCTTCCTTGGGAAAGCGCTTATGCAACTCCAGCAGCTTCTCATCCGCCGCCTTCGCCTCTCCCGCCTGCCGCAACCGCAGGATCTCCTGCAGCCCTTGCTCCAATGGCGGCAGCACAACAGCCGAGCGCTTGCTCATCTTCGCCACCGGCTCATCCGCCAGCGAACCCGCGACTTCTGCCTGCACCTGCGGCGCACTGTCAGCCTGCGGAGCCACGGAGAATCGAGCCATCGGCGCGGCAGCCGGGGCCGGGCGGGCCAGTTCCTGCGGGGCGGCCGCGTAAGTGCCTGTGGATAACTCCGGCTGCGGCACCGGCGAGCGCGTGACCAAACCAATCATCAGGGCCACACCCGCGACGGTGGCAAACGCCATCTGCCAGCGCGGCCGTTGGCAGGCCTGTAACCAACGCTGCCACAGGCCGGGTTGCCGCACCGGTGCTTCACGGTGGGCGGTGGCCAGGATGAAGGCGTCCAGGGAAGCCGGCGGCTCGCCGCTGGTGTGTTGACGGAAATGCTCGATCAGCAGCTCGTCGTTCGAGTCCTGGGTATGTCGGGGGTCAGTCATGCGGGTACCTCCTCGGCCAGCAGTCGGCGCAGTTTCTGCTGGGCGTAACGCAAGCGGCTTTTTACCGTTTCCAGTGGGGCGCCGGTGAGCGCGGCGATTTGTGGCACTTCCAGCTCGCCATGCAGGCGCAGCAGGAACACTTCGCGCTGATCTTCGGGCAAGTCTTGCAACGCGCTGTCCAGGCGCGCCTGGTCGCGACTCAGGCTCAGCAGTTGCTCAGGCCCGGCGCTGTCGTCGGGCTGGCCGTGAAGCTGCTCATCGTAGCTGTCGTGCAGCGGGTTGTGGATGCCGTGTTTGCGCCAGTGGTCGATCAGGCGGTTGCGGGCAATCTGGAATAACCAGGTGCGAAAACTCGCCCGGCCCTGTGGCTCGCTGGTGCTGCGGATCAGGCTGAGCCAGGTGTCCTGGAACACTTCCTCGGCCAGTTCGGCCTTGTTGCTCAAGGACACCAGAAAACGGTACAGGCCCTGTCGATGCCGCGCATACAGGGCCTCGAACGCTGCACCGTCGCCGCTGCGGTAGCGGGACAGCAGGGCTTCGTCGCTGGGTGAATCCATCAGGTGGCGCACTCCTTTGAGGTGGATCAGTGTTTGGCCGGGGCCTGGAGGCTCTGGGCCAATTCGACCAGTTGCACAAACTCGCCGCGCAAACCAAAAGGGTCGTCGCCCCGAGCGGAGCGGGCCAGTGCGGCCGTGTCCTTGAAACTCATGCTGCCAGTGTAGCGGCCATCACCCTTGAGTTGCTGGGCGAAGGCGGCCACGGCAGCAGAGAAGCGCAGGTCGTCGCTGGGTTTGCCGCTGTGCTGGTTGCTGATCGGGTGTTCGATCAGTCGGCTATCGCCGCCTTCCGCTGGTTTGTAGCGTACCCGCAACATCGCCAACTCATCAGTTTTACCGTCAGCCTTGGTTGCCGATGCGTAGCGCAGTGGCTCCAGCCAGCCCTGTTCACCCTTCGGGACAATTTCATACAACGCGGTCACCGTGTGCCCGGCACCGATTTCTCCGGCGTCGATCTTGTCGTTGTTGAAATCCTCACGCTTCAGGGCGCGGTTTTCATAGCCGAGCAATCGGTATTCGCTGACCTGCGCCGGATTGAATTCCACTTGCAGCTTCACATCCCGGGCCACCACAGCGAGGGTCGAGCTGAGCTGGTCCACCAGCACTTTGCGGGCTTCGCGCAGGTTGTCGATATAGGCGTAGTTGCCATCACCGGCATCGGCCAGTTGTTCCATCAGGTGTTCGTTGTAGTTATCCACACCGAAGCCGAGGGTGGTCAGGGACACGCCGCTTTTGCGCTGGTCGACCGCCAATTGCTTGAGGCTGTCGAAGTCGCTCACGCCTACGTTGAAGTCACCGTCGGTGGCCAGCAGGATGCGGTTGATGCCTTTGTCGATAAACCCTTCGCGGGCCATTTGGTAGGCCATTTCGATCCCCGACGCGCCTGCGGTGGAGCCACCGGCGGTGAGTTGGTCGATGGCGTTGCGGATTTTGGTTTTGTCCCGGCCCGAGGTGGGCTTGAGCACCACTCGCGATTCGCCGGCGTAGACCACCAGCGAGACGCGGTCCTGGTCGCGCAATTGATCCACCAACAGTTTCAGGGTGCTCTTGACCAGCGGCAGGCCTTCGCGGCGATTCATCGAGCCGGATACGTCCACCAGGAACACCAGGTTAGCCGGAGCCAGGTCCGCCACGGCGTGGTCCGAGGCCTTGATGCCGATGCGCAACAGCCGGCTGTGAGGGTTCCACGGCGACGGTGCCACTTCAGTGGTCACGCCAAAGGGCGAGCCGTCGGTGGGCAAGGCGTAGTCATAAGGGAAGTAATTGACCATCTCCTCAAGTCGCACAGCACCTTCGGGCGGCAGGCTGCCTTGATTAAGGAAACGTCGTACGTTGGCATAGCTGCCGGTGTCGACATCGACGCTGAAGGTGGAGACCGGTGTTTCGGCAACGCTGCGGATCGGGTTGTCCGGGAGGTTCTGATAGTGCTCCCGAGGCTCGGTCTGGTATTGCATGGCGATCGAGTCGTTCATGACCAATCGCGACGCCATCGGTGCAGGCGCAACCATCCGCTTGACCATGGCCCCCTGGACGCTGGCGGGCTCACTTTGCACCTCCACGACAGGCGCCGACTCAGCGGGCTTGGCCACGTCACGGGATGAAGAGAGCCCACACCCGGCAAGCGCCACCAGCAGGGTCACGGTGAAGCCTTGGGCGGCAGGGCGTAACAGCAGAAGAGGACGGGACATGGGCTGAACCTCGTGAATGAATGATCCGTTCACAAGGTCAGACGCAAGGGGCTGGCGATTCGGGTTAAAGCAACTTAGAGCGACGGAATATTTCCCGTCGCTGCCACAGTCGCCACCGGGACACGCTCGTTAGGCGCAGTTACGTCATACACATGCTGCTCACAGCCCTTCCCGATAATCACGAATTCCACCAGGTAAACCTTTTGCTTCTCAGGCTTGAAGGTCGAACTCATGGGGCCGCACTCATACACATAGGTTTTGACGAGGCCGACATAGTTGGCGTTGTAGACCCGTGACTCGCCGATCACTTCAAAGGGCTGCCCCGGGTCAGCCTGCACTTCCAACTGCGGGAAGCGTTTGGCGACGGCGCTGTTGCCCACTTCGTTCATCTTGGCGATCCAGCCGAATACCTTGCCACGGCCGGAATCCACCACCGTCCCGAGGATTTCCGGACGCTGATCTGCATCGGAACTACGGCGTACGGAGAACTGCACCGGATAGGTAAAACCGGTTGCCTTCATGATGACCTTGGCGTGTTCGGCGTCCACCTCGACCTTTTTCTGCTGCAACTGGACGCCGTCCGTCAGCAGGCTTGGCGAGGAGTTCCTGGCAGTGGAGTGGCAGCCGGCCAAGACCAGGGCGAGGATTAAGAGTGAGGTCTTTTTCATGGGTTACTTCCTTGAGCACATTTAAAAGTCTGGCTCGGGCTACGTGGGAGAACCGCAGCCCGATGCCGTTTTCTATCGGCCGTAATACTTAAAACGCGTACCGCGCCTTGAGCATGACCCCATCGGCATCAAAACCACTGCGGGCCTGGCGGGTGTAGCTGGCACCCACGGTAAAGTCCGACACCTGGTAGTTCACGCCGACACTGGCTTCATAGCTGTCACGCGCCACCGAAGCGCCGGTGACGGTGAACGCAGAACCGCCGAGCACATAGCTGGAGGTTTGTGCGACGCGATCACCCATCAGGTCGTGATACGCCATCAAGGTTGCTTCCGGCTGCAAGCTACCGGCACCCATGGGCAAGTTGCCCGCCAAGCGCACACCAGCGCCCAGCTCGCCCACTTCATAGCGTTGCGACTGGGTGCTCAGCGCGGCCGAGGAGCCCTTCTCGTTGAAACCGTCCATGCGCACGTTGGCGTAACGCGCTGCCACGCGCGGCTCGATCACCACGGCCTGCGACGGCTTGAAGCTGTAGCCGCCGATCACACTGGCAGACAGCACATTGCTGTCGTAACTGCCCTTGGCTGTGGTGCCGGCGATATGGCGTTTGCTGTCGTTGTCGTTATGGCCATAGCTGAGGCTGCCGTCGACAAACCAGTTTTGCAGCGACCAGTTGCCGTACAGCGACAGCGCATGGCCCTCCACATCGGTCTTGTTGCCGAGGTCGGAATGGATGTTGGAGTTAAGGTAGCTGTACGCCACGCCCAACGTGGTGGTGTCGTTCAAGCGCCCGTCCACACCCACGGCCATGCCGCTGCTGTTGGCCGAGTAGCCGTTGTTGCCGCCACGCCCGTCCTGGTCCATGTTGCTGCTCAGGCCCTGCACCCACACGCCGCCGGTTTGATGGCTTTCGCGCTGGTCGGTGAGGCGGTTGAAGATCGCGCCGTTGACCACGGTCTGGCCCGACAACGCCACGTCCAGGGCGCCGCGATTGACGTCCGGCTTGAGTTGTTCGCTGACCTGAGCAAGCTGCTGTGCTGTGCCGGCGTCAGCCAGGGTTTGGAACACTGGGTCGTTCTGATTGAGTCCGCTCAGTACGTCGTTTTTAAAGGTGTTCACCGCCGTCGCTGACGCAGCGCCGGCGCCCACCGCGGCGAGCTCCTGCTGCACTTGCTGGTTGTCTTTAACCGCCACCACGGCCTTGACCGTTTGCGCGTCGGCCGAGTAGCTCAGCACGTTCAGCAGAGAGGACGAGCTGGCCACAGACAGGCCATTGTCTTGCACGCTGGTGGCTTGCAACAGGGTGTACTGAGTGCCGTTGTTGGTGCTGGCGAAGTCGCCCGGCTTGGCGCTCACGGTCAGCTTCGAAGCCTGGGCGAAATTCGCTGCACCGTTGACAGTCAGGTACGGCGTTGTCGGCACTACGCTGTCGGCCAGGTGCATATCAATACCTGCGCCGCTAGCAATGTTGAGGTTGCCAGTGATCGCAGTACCGGGCGCCGACAGGTTCAGCGAGCCCGAGTTGACCGATACCGGCGCGATGATGCGGCTGCCGGTGAAATCGGCCTGGCCTGCGACATTCACCGCGCTCAAGTTGAGCAGGTCGCCGGTGATTTTGCCGCCGGTCCAATTCAGCGTGGCAAGGTTGGCGGCGTCGATGGCGATGCCGGCGTTACTGCGGATTTCGCCGGCTTGCTGGTTGATCTCGAACGCCGAGGTCTGGTCCGCGGCATCTACATGAATGGCTGTACCATCGGCGCTGATCGTGCCGCGGTTAACGATGCCGCGCGCGCCGGTCGCGCTGTTCTGGGCAAAGGTTGCCCCGGCAAACTCGAAGGCATTGGCGTTGGTGCCCGTGGCCTCGACGGTGCCGGTGTTGAGGATGTAGTCGACCTTACCGTTTAGAAACATCACCGTCTTGGCGTCATTGCCGTTGGCAGAAAGCAGGCCGCTGTTTTCGATGCGCAGAGGGTTGGTGTCGGTTTCCACCTCGATGCCCCAGGCGCCCTCGCCCGTCGCCTTGAGCGTGCCGGCGTTGAGGATTTTGCCGCCGACGGTGGTCCCCAGATTGTTCTGACGGTCGAGGATCAGGCCGATGGCGTAATCACCGTTCATGTCGATCACACCGGTGTTCGAGACGTCGCCGGCGATGGTGGTGCCATGCAGGTAAATGCCTTCGCCGCCATCCACGTAGGAAGGTGAAGCCGGCGGCGTCAGGGGCAGCGTGGAACGGATGGTGCCGGAGTTGATGACACTTCCACCGATGGTCGTCGCGCCGATCTCAAGCCCCTCGTAACCCCCATTTTTCATAAGAATGTTGCCCGCCTGGACCACGTCCCCGGTGACAGTTCCCGGGCTCAGGTTCTGCGGGCCCGACCAGAACAGCGGGTCCAGGGCAATCGCACGGATGGCGGCGCCCTGGGAATCCAGAGTGATGTCGGCACGGTTGATCAACGAACCCTGGATAGTGGTGTTGGCCACACCCAGTCCGGCAGGGTTGGTGGTGGTCGGCACCACTACTTCGGAGAACGTCCCGTTGATAATCAATGACTCATTAAAGGTCTCGCCGACCCAAATGTTCTTGCCCTGCCCCAGGTCGAATTCCACCGCCAGCGCTTGCGTACTGATTGCGCCGACCATGAGTGCCAACAGGCTTTTCTGGAACTGCTTACGCTTCATTTCAAACTCCATGAACTACATTAAAAGCCGCCAATAGGCCCGGCGGCAGTAGGTGTGCTAAGCGAGGGATCAATTGATCCGAATGCATTCCCCCAGGGTGCCTTCCTGAAACGCAGGCGCGCGCCTGTGCACCACAGCGGGCGGTGACAGAAAAGAGGCTTGGGGGGTGAGGTTCACATTAATCCTTAATGTCATTTGAAAACGCTGCAGTCCATGCAGCCCGACCGGTTGCGGGTGGGCGGGGTAAAGACACTGGGATATACAAAATGTTCAAGGTGCTCGGCGAGTTCTATCAAACTGCTCGCGTCAGGATCAGCCACCGCAAGCCACGCGGAGACCTCTCGCTGGTCTACTTGAGCTCCTTCACCAGATAACTCCCGGAGATCTGCGTGATACCCGTCAACGCGCGGCGCAACGCCTCAGGATCAGTGCGATAAGTGAGCGGCGTGTAACCGTAGACATTCTGGCCATTGAACGGCGTGATCGACTCCACCGTGCGCCAGAGCATCTCGTCGCCACGGTCCATGCGCGCCACCACGGTGAGCGTCGGGTAGACCACGCTGCTGAAACCCTGGGTCAGGCGAAAGCCCCACTCGCCTACCGTCAGTTGAATCTGCGCATCGGCCGGCTCGTCGTCACCCACCACTTTGAGCGATGACGTCTTACCCAAGGCATCAATGAAGGCCTGCTTGAGCAACACACCCAAGTCGATATTTTCGGCGTCCATCACCGTGAGGATCGCCGCCGGCGTCGACATCTCGGCCAGTTGCCCCGCCTTCATGCCGGCGGCAAACCCCGCGCCGCTCAAGGCTGCCGTGCCCAGCTTGGACGCGCCGCTGGCCATGCCGACGCCCGCACCAAGCCCGGCGCCCAGGGCCGCACCCCAGGCTTGTTCACGGCCCATGTAGACCATGTTCTTTTCCCACTTTACGGGCAGCACTTTGACCGTCTTGACCTGCGCACGATGCTCGGGCGTGAGGGGCTGGCTGACGCAGCCGCCGAGGATGAGGGTGGAGAGGAGAACCAGGAGAAGGTTTTTCACATCAGTCCTTTAATGTTGGTGGTGGGTGGATGCGTTTAATCATCGCCAGGGTGTCGGCAATGGGGGTGAAGACATGAGGCATTGGGAGTGGGCCAGTACTTTGCTGCCTTGCGTGGGTTTGGGTGCGGGCTTATAGTCCGGGCCGTCGCCCATATGGCGATTCAGGTTTGGCGACCTGACAACAGAGCGCAAAAGCATCCCGCTTCTATGCAGGTGTTTTTGCACCCGCAAAGCTGTGCATGATATGGCGGCTGTGCGCGGGAGACCTTCGGGTCTGCCGGTTTTCTCTGTTGCCGGTTCGCCAACCTGCGTACGGCCGCCACCCATTCGTTTGGCGACGAATGAGTGGTGGCTTAATCCACCAACAGAGTACTGACAATGAATCGATACATGCCCCTCACGGGCCACGACTGCACCGTCCCCGCCCTGCTTATCGACACCCATGCGCCCCTCGATGTCCTCCACGACGCCGCCGTGTACCGGATTCGCGCCGTCACCCAACTGCTGGAAAACCTGGCCTTCCGCGACCAACTCAGCAGCGATGCTGTGGTGCTTCAAGACTTCGCCCAATTGCTGGCGATTCCGCTGCGCGATGGGTGTGATTTGCTGGATGTCATCAGTCGCAGACTCAATACCGATCCATCCTGAGTAAAAGCCGGGCGGCCTGGGTGCCGCCCCTTTAACTCGGTTAAACAACCTCACTTACCATGAAGCAAAACTTTTAAAGCATCTTTAGAAACGCACACTATGCGTGCCCACTCTTCTTTTTCCAAATACTCTTTATCAGAAAGATCAGGACCATACTTATCAAAAAGCGCGTCAATAGCTTGAACCACGTCCTCGATGGCTCTAGCTTCCTGATCATTTTTCAAAACTAGCCCTATCCAAGTGTATGCATTTTCAGCGAGCCCTGTATCGTCATATAAAAAATGTATTGTGTAATCAAGTTCATCATAAGCTAAATTCGGCGATGAACGTTCTACCCAGGCACGGAACTGGTAATCTGAGTCCGACAAACCTGCCAGATAGGAAACCAGCTCCTCTCTCATACTCGGAAATTTTAACTCGGAGAGTTCCAAGTTTTCCATTTTTTATACTCACTCTGGGCAAAGGGGACGGATTTATTTAATTGACCTAGCTGGAGTTTTTAAATCTAATATTTAAACAAATCCGTCACTTTTACGTCCTAAATAAATCCTTGCCCTTTACGTTAAAGAGCAACTCTGCCAGCATTAAAACGTGGATTGCCCCCTATTTTCCAAAACATGTGCAGATAGATAAACACTCAACTTATCAGACAAGCCTATCCGTTCAACATAAGCAACAATATATATAGCAGAGCTCTCGTCCGCCTCACATACCGGCTCAGACATTTGCTCTTGTAGCCCTACAATCTTATAGGCCTTATTGGCAAAAAAACCGATCACCAACAATATTAAAATTAAACTATTTTGTTCTACGCTTTCAGATGCAAAATTTCCTTCTGCCAGCGGTCCGCTCTGCATATCATCGGAGTCTAGATAATATGCTAATTCATCAGCACTGAGCCCTCGATCAGACAACCATCGCCAACACTTATCAACTGCCTCCTGACATTTTTTTTGCGTATCACTCGCCGAGTCAAGGTTACGTAGAGCATAATCAAGCAACAGAAGGAAAATTGAGGCTTTCTTTACCCACATCATACTGTCAATGACTTTAAGCGCTTCTTCATTGTCCATTAACTATTCTCCCATCTTTAACTAGGACTGTTAGACGATTTGGCATTGCTGCCCCTCCCTCAGCGGTAACTCTTAGCAGAAGAGTAGGATAGCGCTGACTGAATTGTTTAACCACCCCATTCAGGTCACTATTACCCGTCAAACCTGCACTACACTTATTACAGATACCACTTGCATTTGGTTAAAGGGGACGGATTTATTTAATTAACTCATAAGAAATTTTTAATATTTAAATAAATCCGCCCCCTTTACGCTGTTATATCATCGACCGAGAAATAGGGGGTCAGACCACTATTAATACTTTAATTAGAAAACCGTGGCCTGAACCCTATTTCCCGCGCCCGATTCTCGCTCTAATTCACGCGTTAAACAAAACTTCTCTCAGCAAGTCCTGCCTCTCTGCCTGAGCCCCTACGGCTGCAGTGAAGCACTGATTATAGGCAGCAATCTTCAAAACGCCGCCCAAATCTTCTACTGCAAAGCAGTCGATATCCATTAACTTCTTTTCGTCGACACCCACTAACTGAAGCAAGGATTTGCTTACCCACATGAAAGCGCCAACCGCCTCAATGTAGCCGTTTCTTAAAACCCAACGCCCAGGATTTTTTGATATATCTACGACCTCTTGGGTCAGCGGAAAAGGCAGCCCATTACTTTTCTTGGGCAGATGAGCGTGTTCGACGCGCTCAACTTCAAAGAGCGTAAGACTCTCGGCATTTTGCCATCGATCATACTCGGCGTCGTAAATTCGAGCCTGAACAAAGCCGGGCTCATCGATTAAAGCTTCAATCAAGGTCTGTGCAACTTCAATCGAATTCGCCAGGCGTTTCATATCAAGCCGATAAAACGCTTTATCTGCCACATACGAAAACTCGACAGAACCGTTTGCCAGCTCAATAAAAAAACTCTGACACTTGTTTTTCTCCAAGTAATTCGAAACGTCCGCCAACCCTATTTTCTTGCCGGTAAAGCCATCAATGACGGTATCCTCATTAAAGTTTTTGAGCTGTTGTATTAGCCGCCCCCATACAACTGAAGCGCCATCATGTAGCCTCTCGCTAAAGACAATTTCAATTTCAGCCATATGATTAGCCACGGTCAAAGGGGACGGATTTATTTAATCGACCCATCTGGAGTTTTTTAAATTTAATATTTAAATAAATCTGCCCCTTTTACGTCAATACATACGAGAGAAATGCTCATCAATAGAACTTCCAGACCAAAAACTCACATCTGAAAATTCCAGACTATCAGAAACAACAACTATCCCCCTAAGCTCAAAAGGAATATCTTCTATACCAGCCTTAACGCTAGGGATTAAGTAGCGAAAATAGTCCCCCATTTTAGACTCTCCATCATAACCGGAAGGGAAGTCCTCCCCAGACACACTACCTTCTATAGCATGGTATATATAGACACCTTTAATTGCTGGAAGGTTATATTCTGTCAGCCTGGCTTGGAGTGAAGATCGATCCGCTATCCATCGTTCCACTTCAGCCCTAGAGTCTAGGTGACGATATGCACAGGCAGAGTATAAATCAAGAATTGTTTTACCGTTTTTAGCTTTCGGATATTCTTCGTAATCACCAGACTCTTCCCACAAGTACTCACTTAAGCTATCAAGCTTCTGCTCCACAGCTGTAACTTCCAACAAAACCTTTGGTAACGATCCAAAACAGTTATTCACCATGACGGCAATAGCACCGGCTTTGTCCATCGCAAACCAAGTAACAATTTCTCCAAATCCTGGAACCCATTGTTCATCAATAACCATCATTTATTCCCCGGCCAAGTCACCTTACAATTCGGGCATGTTTCTATAACTGCTTTAGGGGTGTATCCACCTTCATCCCTGATGGTTTTAGGACGTAAAGCCTGTGTGAATTTGATATTTTCTGGATTCCCTCCTGACCTGACAAGCTTATCTACTGCTGATACCTCTGCACATGCACCAGCAGAATTCCTGCAAAAACTTGTTAATTCACCTATTTTCACACCAAGCTTGCTCTCAACGTAGCTAACTGTGCGAGGATCCAAGCTCTCAGCGGTTACCTTACCGGTGCTGCTACCAACAGCAATTTTACCGGTCATAGGGTCATAAGCCCCGATCATCGTGGCGACCTTAGAAGCCTGAGTATTGCTAGGAAATGCAAAGATCGCATCTAAAAGCTCTTTGCTTGCCTGGTCCGCAAGCTCATCTTTTGCTGGTACACGCAGTATATTTTTATCAAAAACGCTACCGCCCTCCCCGGCTATTTGTAACGTAGGGGGTGATCGGTCAGCAACGGATGCTTTGCCAATGCCTGAAGCGTTAGTATTCCTTACACCCGGCAAGCCCAAACTCGCCATCCCTGCAACGCCTAAGAGGATGTTGCCAGCGGCATTCCACGTATCGCCATTAATCGCTTGGTTTGCACCATAACCGGCCTGAAGCACACCGTTCGCCGCAGCAGCAATTCGAATCGATGCCCCTAACGGCCCTGTAAGGCCATAAATCGCTGGTCCACCGATGTTCGCGAGCCCTTGCTGCTCATTGTTGATTTGCAAATAGCCTTTAGCATCTCGGTATGTCAGCTCGTTCGAGCTTTTGTCTCTGCTCCACATCAACTGGTCTAAAGGACCAAGCCCAGCTCGGACTGAGTCCGCGTAGGCATTTTTCGCGTCGGTGGTACCCGCGTAGGAATACTCATAGTTCGGCGTAGGCCCATTTTTCATCAGATTTGCCACGTCTGACTTTGCCTGCTGTTCGCCATGCAGAGTCAGTTGTTCATAGGTGTAGACCTGCAGGTAAGCGTTTAGCTCTGTTACGTCAGCCGCAGAGAGCGAGTAGGGGTCTTTTCTGTAAGCCGCCAGCAGGTTATCGCTACGCTGATCGGCCCCTTCCAGGCTTACCAGTTTTTGAGCAGCACTAATTCCTCGATCTTTCTCAAATGCCTCCCGAGCCCTATCCCGCTCAGGACCGGAATGATCGCCAAGAAAGTTGTACTGGGTAGCATTCTTGGCAATCCAACTGCCTTTTTCCAACTGACTGGCATCAACATCACCTTGTGCCGCCGCAGCTAAAACACCAACAATTTGCGAGCTCATGGTCAACAGGCCTTCATTGCCCTTGACCAAGTTATTCAGATCAACGACCAGCGCCTCAGAGGCACCTGCCGCTAGCGCACCCGTCTTGAAATCGCCGCCGGTTGCTTCGGCTAGCAGTCCTCCGACCATGGCGTGGATCGCGATTTTTTGTACAGAGCCATCGGCATATACACCCTTGGTGTAATCGCCCACTGCATTGAAGCTGGCAGCCGCCAACGTATTGAACAGCGCCCCTTTCAAGGCTTCGCTTGCACTTCCCCCTTGCCCCAATGCTTTGCTAAGAAGTGTGGATGTTCCTGCCTGTAAGGTTTGGTTAGCCGCAAACTGGCCTACTCCTGTCCATGTATTCAGCGGAGGGCCGACGACTTTGCCACCCGCCGAAGTCCATTCCGTATGAGTTCCTGTCCAGCCATCAAAATAGGCGGTAGTCAAGCCAGCGGTGGCACCCGCGATTGCATAGCCTTTGATGGCACTCGAGGAAGTCACATCCTTGAGCACAGCACCAAGGTTGCCTCGATTGTTAACCACACTGACCGTTGCATTCGTTGAAGCACCCGTCGCAACAGCGCCTGCGACGGCGCCGACAGTGCCGCCGCCTGCAGCGGCCGCTGCCATAGGCCCAACCACTGCTGCCATCACAATCGCAATAATGATCTGCGAAGCCGGCCCCAACCCCGAGTTGCTGTACTTGAAGCTGTCGTGGATTTCCTTGACCTGACGCCAATCCACATCACCGCGCTTTTCCGCTTCCTTGATCCACGCCAACTGCGGATCCGCCTTGACCATCGCATCAATGGACTGGCTAACGGTTTGCTGGTTAACCTGGTTGATGTCGATTTTCAAACCATCGACGGCTTTGATTGCCACGTTGCCTTCGGCAATCAACTGGCTCTGACGCAGGGTTTCATCAGTATTGCCCTTGCCTTTGGAAGACACCCAAAACGCATTGTTATTGGTCTTCTCATGGCTTTCCTGATGCAGGTCCTTTACCGCCTCAAAGGTGATGGCACCACCACTGTCCAGGGTGATGTCTTTTCCACTCTGAAGCTTGGCGAGCTGGTAAGTCTGATCACCACCACTCTTAAGCACGAGGTCACCACCGGTCTTGATTTCAGTACCGACGTTGGTCACGCGAGTCACTTCGTCACGCTGGGTCTTTTTGTTGCCCCAACCGCTGACCTTTTTCATGTCATACAACGTATGCGTACTGTTCTCAGCCGCCAGCAAATTCAACTTATCCCCGCTATACAGATAAGCCTCATTCCCCGCACTGATCTTGCTCGCCACCAGCGTAGTGTCGCGCCCGGCCTGGCTCGTAAAGTCCCTGCCCGCCGTCAGCACACTGGCCAACTGCGTAGTCTGCTCGTCCGCCGTCTTGATGCGTTTCTTGCCGTCCTTTTCCTTGCCTTCGACGTTGTGCACATCACTGACAGACGCCACGTTGAAATCGCGCCCGGCCTGAATGTTCAGGTCCTTACCCGCGGTGGCGTTGCTGCCGATGATGTTGACGTCTTGCCCCGCCACCATGCTCAGGTTGCCACCGGCCGTGACCGTGGCCGCTTGGTTTTTCACGTCGGTGGTGATGCTGGATTTGTGCCCGCCGTCGCTGAAGGCGTGGATCTCGCTGGTGTCGCTGACGGCGATCAGGTTGAGGTCGCGCCCGGCTTTCAGGTCGGCATCGCCGCCGGCGGTGAGTGCACCGTGGTTGGTGAGGTCGCGGCCAGCGTCGATGGCCAGGTTTTCGCGGGCGGTGATGGTGCCGGCGCTGCTGTCGGTGAGGGTGCGCATGCCGGCACCCTGGCGCACCTGGATGGCGGTGTTGTCGTTGGTGATGTCGCCCTTCAGGGTGGTGAGGCTGACCTGGGTGCCGCGTATCTCGCCAGCCATGGAATTGCGGATGCTGTCCTGGGCCAGCAGGCTGAGGTTGTTGCCGGCCTCGATCAGGCCGCCGGTGTAGAGGCTGCCGCTGCTGGCCACTGAGAGGTTGTTGCTGGCGCGCAGGGTGCCGACGTTGATCAGGTCGCCGCCGGTCATCAGGTTGAGGTCGCGGCCCTGGATCAGGCTGTTGCCGCGCACGTTGCGGGAGTCGGCCTGGGCCAGGTAGAGCACCGGCACGAGCACGGTCTGGCCGTCGACCACGCGGTTTTCCATCCACACGATGTCGTGGGTCAGGGCGCCGACTTGCTGGTCAGTGAGGGATACGCCGACGCTCAGGCGCAAGGCGTCCTTGCTGGCCAGGGCGTTGTCCATCAGGTAGCGGAACTGGTCGTAGTCGCTGGTCAGGCCACCGGCGAGGAAGCGTTGCCCGGTTTGCGCCAGCACCGCATCGCGGATCAGCCGTGACTCGTATTGCCCGTCACCCAGGCGACGCCAGGCGTTGTCGGGGCTGTAGCCGAGCTTGCCGAGCATGTAGTCGGAGCTGAAGAAGCCCGCCACAGTGGTGAGGTTCGGGTTGGTCTCGATCAGGTAGTGACTGGTGGGGTCGGCGTTTTTGATGAACAGGCCGTAGTCGCCCTTGGGCAACTGGAAGCCGGGCGCGGTGGTGGGGTCGACCGGGGTGAAGGACTCGCCGGTGTAGTCCACGGGTACGTAGCGGCCGTCGGGCGCGATGCTGGTCACCGGCAATACGCTGCTCGGCGCCTGGGCGGTGGCGTCGTTGACGTGCTTGCTCAGGTTGATGTTGATGCCGCCGACGGGGATGCCGGTCTGGTCGTCACCGAGGGTGCCGGTCAGTTGCTCCAGGGTGTTGGTGTGCAACGTGCCATTTTGCAGGGTGCGCGCAACGTTGAGGTTGACCGCGCCACCGGCCTGTATCGTCGCGGTGTAGCCTGGGCCGCCGTTGTCGGTCCAGGTGGTGACGTTGCTTTGCTCGGAGAAACGCCAGTCGCTCGACCGGGCCTTGAGCACCTCAAAGCGTGCTTCATCGAAATTACCCGCTGCCACTGCTGCGTTGAAGGCGGGTACGTCGATGTATTCCATCCGGTCCCACTCATCGGTGTCGATGCGCTGCGGGGTGCCGATGACGATGGTGTTCTGCCCGGTGCGAGTCGCGGCGCCCTGGTTGAGCAGGTCGTTGGCGGTGATGCTCAGGTTGCCATTCGCCGCCAGCAGGCTATAGCGGTTCTGGACGTTGTCGCCCTGGATCAGCAGGTCTTTGCCCGCCACCAGGCGCGCAGAGGCCGAGTCCTTGATCGCGGATTCAAGGTAGGTCTGGTTGATGGTGATTTGACCGCGCTTGAACGAGTCGTGCCCGCCGCAGTGCTGGCCGCACTGCCAATTGAGGCTGCCGGTGGTGATGGTCTGGCCCAACTCGAATTCAGCCTTGGCGTTTTCCACATTCCGCGCACTGATGCCGATATTGCCTTCGCTTTCAACCGTACCGGAAAGGTTGCTGAAGCCCGCCGCCATGCCGCCATCGAGCGCCGCGAAACTCAGGTTGCCCTTGCTGTAGACGTCGCCGTACAGGTTGCTGAAGCTGTTCCCGCGCAGGGTCAGATCGCCGCCGCTGAACAGCAGCGTGTCGGCGCTATTGCTGATGCCATTGCTGGCGCTGAGGTTGACGTTGCCTTGTGAACCGAGGGTGCCGCGGTTGTTGATGTGTGCGGCGGCAATGTCGAGTTGCTGGCGTGCGGTGAGGTAGCCGAGGTTATCCAGCGTACCGCCCAGGGTGATGCGGGTGGTGGTGCCGCCGGCCAAACGCCCGCCGTTCTGGCTGAGGTTGTTGGCGACCACGCTCAGTTTTTGCTGGGCCGAAAGGCGGCCACTGTTGGTCATGTCGCCGGTCAGGTTGACACTCAGGTCACCGTCGCTGAGCAACTCGCCCGCGTTATCCAGGCTGGCGATATCCAGGGTCAGACCCTTGGCGCTGGCCAGGCGGTCGCCGGCCTTGAGGCTCAGGCCCTGGGTGCTGGTGTAGTGCAAGGCTTCATTGAGTTGCACACGGCCGAGGCCATCGACCCGGCCGAACGACCAGTCGGCGGTGCCCAGGCCATTGATGCTGCCCTGGCTGCCGCTGAGGCTGCTGGTATTGAGGCTGAACACGCCGGTGCCAGCGTGCTGCAGTTGCCCGGCCTGGTTATTCAGATGCCCGGCGCTGAGGCTGAAGGCCTGGCTGCCGAATTCAAGAATGCCGTTCTGGTTATTCAGTTGGTCGGTGACCGTCAGCGTGCTGCTGGCGCCTTCCATCGCCCGCAGTTGGCCGCCCGCGCTGTTGTCGAGGTTGCCGCCATTGAAGGTCAGGCCCTGGTTGGACTCAATCAGGCCGCCTTGGTTGGTCAGTTGGGTACGCGAGGTCAGGCTGAGCTGATTGCCGCTGATCTGGCCGTTGGCGCTGTTGTCCAGGGTGGCGCCGGAGACGGTGACGTGCTCCTTGCCGAACAGTTTGCCGCCCCGGTTGGTCAAGGCCTCGACCGTCAGTTGCAGGTCGCTCTTCAAGGCGGTCAACGCGCCGGCCTTGGTACCGTCTTGGCTGTTGTCGACGCTGTCGGCTGTCACCGTCAAGCTGTCGCCTTGCACGGTGCCGCCCTGGTTGTTCAAGGTGCCCAGCGTCAGGTCGACCGCCGCACCACCGCTGAGGATCATGCCCTGGCGATTGCTCAGGTCCTGGCCGCGGTAGCTCACGCCCTGATTGCCGGCCAGGAGTTGGCCCTGGTCGTTGTCGAGGGTTTGCGCCGCGATATCCAGGCGCTTGCCCCGCAAGGTGCCGCCCTGGTTGTCGAGGGTGGTCAAGGCCTTGACCAGCACACTGCGTTCGGCGGCGTCGATCACGCCGTTGGTGTTGGTCAGCAGGTTGCTGATGTTGAGGGTGATGTCGCCGTCATTGCTGACCAGCGCGCCCTTGCTGCTGTTGTCGAGGTCTTGCGCGGTGACAGTGAGGGCCTTGCCGAGCAGGATCCCGGCGCTGTTGCCCAGGCGCTTGCCGGTCAGCAGCAGGTCACCCTCACTTTGAATACGGCCCTGGGTGTTGAGCAATTGGTCGTTCAGCACCACGCTCACACCCGGCACACCACCGGCCAGCAACCCGGCACTGCGGTTGTCGAGGCTGCCGGCGCGGACGTCCAGTTGGTCACCGACGATACGCCCGGCGCGGTTGTCGATCTGCCCGCTTCGCGCATCCAGCAGCAACTGCTTGCCGATGATGGCGCCGCCCTGGTTATCCAGGCTCGCGGCGTGCAGTTCGATGTCGCCCTGGGCGGCCTGCAAGTGACCTTTGGCGTTGTTCAACTGTTGGGCGACGGTCAAGGTCAACTTGCCGGCATCCGCGCTGAGTACACCTGCGTCGTTGTTGCTGAGGCTGCCGAGGGTAGCGGTGAGTTGACCACCCACCAGCTTGCCGTCCTGGTTGGCGACGTCACCGGCGCGCAGGTTCAAGTCAGTGCCAGCCTGGGCATGACCCTGGCTGTTGTTGAAGGTGTTGGTGACGGTGAGGTTGAGCGCGCCTTTCTCGGCACTGATCAAGCCCTTGGCACTGTTGTCGAGGCGGGCGGCGTTGACCGTCACGGCGTCGGCAACCAGGAAACCGTTCTGGTTGTTGATTGTGTCCGCTGTTACACCGAGGTTGCCCGCGACAATCTGCCCGCCGGTGTTATTCAGCGTGCCGCTGTTGAGCGTCAAGCTGCCGCCCGCGACCTGGATATGGCCCTGGCGGTTATCCAGCGAATCGGTTTGCAGCGTTGCCGCCTGATCGGCACCGAAGCGAATCAGCCCGCCGAGGTTGACGATGGCCGGCGCGTTGATCGCCAGCGCTTGCTCGCCATACACCCGCGCGGTGGCGCCCTGGTTGGTCAGTCTGGCACTGTTCAGCGTGACGGTTTTACCCTGGATCACTGCGCCCTGGTTGTTCAGTTCCCGGGTGGCCGTGGCGCTCAGCGAGCGGCTGGCCAGGACGTTGCCGCTGGTGTTCAGGGTTTGCGTATTCACCACCACATCGCCGGTGGCATTGCGGCTGTTATCGGCCTGCACGCCTGCTTCGATGATGCCCGGGTTGGTGACGGTGGTGGCGTTGAGTTCGATGCGTTGGCCAGCGGCCAGGCTCTTTTGGTTGACCAGTTCTTCAGCACTGCTCACCTGCACATTGCCGGCGGCGTAGACCTTGTCGGTCAGGTTCACGTTCTGCGCGGTGACCTTGAGGTTACCGGTGGTCGCCGTCTGCGCCATGCTCAGGCGCCCGTTGGCATCCAGCTGGATGTCGCCGCCACTGGCGGCCAGCGTACCGTCGAGCTTCACACCCACGCCGGCTTCGGTGCCCACCAGTTTGATCGCACCGGCGTACATACCGCCCAGCGCCGAGGAGTCGATGGCCAGCTCGGGCTTGGCACTGCCGTCATCGGCGCGCGCGGTGGCTTTCAGGCTGTTGGCATCGACGTCGTTACGCCCGGCAATGACGGTCAATTCTCGTGCGTTGATCTGCGCATTGATCTTGGCCGAGCGGGTGATGATTTCGAAGCGGTCGACGTTGCTGGCATTCAAGCCTTCGCCGTCGATGGTCACGGCGCCGCCGTCAACCTGGTAGCGCTGCAACTGGCCGCTGGCGTCGAGCACCGGTTTGCCGGTGGTGAGGGTCACGTTGGGGGTGTTGATAAAGCCGCAACCGCTGCACGTGACGCCGTACGGGTTGGCGACGATAACCTTGGCCGACTGGCCCGCCACTTCGGTGTAGCCGCGCAGTTGGCTGGGGCTGCCGCCGTTGACTTCGTTGAGGATGACGCTGGCCGCGCCGCCCTTGAGGTTGGGGTTGCCGACGATGTAGCCACCCAGCTGGGTGTTCGTCATGGGGCCGTTGGCGTTGTTGAGGATCACGCCGTTGGGGCCGACGTTGTAGTCCTTGAATTGGTTATGGGACAAGCCACTGCCATTGGGGGTGGCGATGTTCACCACCGGTACGCCATTGCCGGCCTGGCCGACGGTGGTGCCCGGCGCACTGACCACAATGCCTCCGGCCTGGGCCAGCAGCGGCTGCCAGAACAGCGCGTTGGCCAGGATCAGCACCAAACCGCGCTTGGGAAGGCCGAAGAACGAGTCTCGCGGTTTCAGCGCAGCAGAAGGTTGGCGGGCCAGGAAGGCAAAGTGGCGAACATCCATTGTCATATTCTCGATGTAACGGGGCGTTGAATTACAGGAAGAAATCCATGCGGAAGTAGATCGGCGCTTCGCGCTCGCTCATCACTGCCGGGCGTTCCAGGGAATGGGCAAAGGTCACGCTGGTGCTGACGTATTTGCCACGGGCGAACAGCTCCAACGAGTTGCTCGAGACCCGGCCATGCACTTCACCGTTATAGCGGTCGTTGCTGATCACACCCTGGTCGTAGCCGACGCTGGCGCCGTATTCGGCAAAGGCCGGGCGCATCCAGTCCCAGGTCACCGGGCGCGCCCAGCGCACGTCGTTGCGCCAGTAGCCGCCGCTGTCGCCGGTGAGCTGCTGGTCTTTGAAACCGCGCACCGAGGCCGAGCCGCCGAGGCTCATGCGCTGGGGGCTGAACAGAATGTCTTCACTGCGTTGGCCGGTGGCCAGGCTGGAGAAACTGAACGACTCACCCCATAGCGTGAATGGCTGCAAGTAGCTGACGGTGGCGGTGTATTTGCGGTAGCGCGCGTTGGGCAGGCGATTGCCGTACTGATCGCGCTCGTTTTCAGCTTGGGCATCGAAGGCGCCGATACCGTTCTGCATGCCCAGGTCGAGGTTGACGAAGGCATTGCCGATGCGGCGACCGTGGTTGATGCCCAGTTGCAGCTCGCTGAGGCGGTTGCTGCTGGTTTCGAGGTGAGCGTCGTTGATGTAGTTGTTAGTGCGCAGGTGGGCCAGGCCGACGTTGACCGAGGTCTTGCTGACGTCGTCGCGATGGATCACGCGCTCGGCGCGCAACTGGTGGTTTTCGTTGTCGCCAGATTGCTTGAACTTGAAGGTGTCGGCGTAACCCAGAGCGCGGTAATCACTCTCGCTGTAGGTGTAGCTGAAGTTCCACCAGCCCCACGGCACGTTGTAGTAGAGCATGGTGTTTTTCGAGGTTTTCTGATGGTCGCTGACGCCATCGTGGCCACCGCGCAACACCAACTGGTCGGCCAGGCCCAGGGGGCTGTCCCACTCAAGGCCGGCGCCCCACTGCTGTTCGCCGGTGCTTTTCTGCCCGTCGTTGTTGCGCGACAGGCTGGCGCGCCAGGGCTTTTGCGGGACGTTCTTGACCTGCACTTCACTGCCGCCCACCTGGCTGCCGGGGGTCAGTTCCATTTGCGCCTGCTTGGACGGCAAGCGATTCAACTGGTCCACCAACTGCTCGATTTCCCGCAGGTTGAGCTGCTCGCCGACCTTGCCGGGGAAGGCCATGGCCAGCTCGCGCGGGGACAGGTTGCTGCCGTCGGCGCCCTTCAAGCCTTCGAGCTTGCCTTCCACCACCAACACCTGGAGGTGGCCGGTGGAAAGGTCCTGCTGCGGCAAGTAAGCACGGCTGGTAACCATGCCTTTGTCGATGTAGTAGTCGGTGATCGACTTGAGCACTTGGTTGAGCTGGGAGACGCCCAGGCACTGGCCGATATACGGCTTGAGCAGGCGCTCGCGGTCCGGTGCAGGCAGGCTGTCGGCACCCTTGAGTTCGATGTCTTTGATCGGGAAGCAACGGGTGTCGGCCGGGGTGGCAGGCGCTTGGGGCTTGACTTCTTTGCCGGGCAGTTCCTTGAGGTCTTCAAGGCGCCGGCGCTGTTCTTCCAGCAGACGGTTTTGCCGGTCGCGGATCAGGTCCTGGTCGCCAGGCGTAGGCGCCGCCACCGCACTATTGAGTGCGAAGCAAGTCAGCAGGCAAACGCCCAGCAGCAGCCGAGTCCGTGGCAATAATAAAGACATGTTCGATCCGTCGAAAAAGCGGGGGCCGGCAAACTAACATCGAACTTCCGGTGGGCCAAGATTCTGGCTTAGTGGGAAGTTATGTTTAACAGGCATATAAGTTGCTGATTATTAACAATAAATAAATCATGCAACGTTTAATTGCTTGCAATTGGAATTTTTATTCCGACAAGCGGTAACAGTTTTGATACACCTCCAATGATGGCGCTTACAATTGCCATTACTTGGCCATCAATGCGGTATCAAGACTGGTTAGTAGCCAAAAGATGAGAAAAGTTCGCGGTTATTTTGTGAATTGGATCCCATTTTTCGATATCCCGGTTAACCAACCTCCTTGGTCCGCTCCTGCCCCGCCACCAACTTCAACCCTGGCCGCTCCACATGCCGGGACACATGGGCTGTCACTTCCTGCACGCCCCCTTCGTGGTCGTTATGAATCACCAACACACCCGGGCGGCGCAGTTGCTCCAGGTCACCTTCCCCCAGGCTGAAGCTGTCGCTCAAATGCTGGTCGCTCAAGGCCTTGGCCGCCGAGCGCCGCTGGGCAAAGTGCTTGCCACGTCGCTGCTGGTAGCGTGCCCAACTGATCAGCACCACCGCGTTGAACACGGCAATCCACAGGTAGATCTGCAAGGTATCCAGCGCCGCGAAAATCGGCGCATCGATCCGCGGGCCGCCGTGGCTGTCGAGCATCGGCACCAGCCCGCGCACCAGCAGGATAATCAGCCCGGCCCAGGCCAGCAGGGTCAGGAATACGTCGATGGCCCACATCACCGGGCGCTGTTGGGTTCGGATCAGATTCATGGCTGCACATCCGTAGTGGGGGCTTTGATTCCGCGATCCGGGCTGACCCAGCGCGCGCGTTTCTGGTGTTGGCGGAACAGCACTTTGGGGAAGCTGACCAGGGTGGTGAATAGGCTCACCAACCAGAACACCAGCGGGTACCAGACGGTCCAGAACAGGGTTTTCCACAGGCCCTTTTCATAGCGCCGGTCGATCATGATGCTCACCGCGAACTGCACCAGGCACACCACCGCCAGCAGCAGGCCGGTGAAGGCCGGCGGCATCAGCGAGTCGACGGCGATGGCGGCGGGCAGCGTCACCACTTTGCCCACGGCCCAGAAAATCACCGAGAGCAAAAAGGTGAAGGCCCAACCGGTGGACAGGCAGTACTCGAACAGCAGCGGCCACAGGTAGCGATGGCGCCATTGCCAGATGCCACGAATATTTTTGAACAGCACTTCAGCGCCGCCCTGGGCCCAGCGCAGGCGTTGCTTCCACAGGCCGCCGAGGGTTTCCGGCATCAGGATCCAGCACAGCGCGCGAGGCTCGTAGAAGATGCTCCAGTGGTCCAGTTGCAGCTTCCAGCTCACGTCGATGTCTTCGGTGATCATGTCGGTGCTCCAGTAGTCGACCCGGTCCAGGGCCGCCCGCCGAAACGCCACCACCACGCCGGAGACGGTGAAGATCCGCCCGAAGACCCGCTGGGTGCGCTTGATCAAGCCGATGATCGAAGAGAACTCGCCCACCTGCACCCGGCCGATCAAGGTGGAGCGCGTGCGAATGCGCGGGTTGCCGGTGACCGCCCCCAGGCGCGGGTTGTCGAGCATCGGCGCCACCAGGTACGCCGCGGTGTTCGGCGAGAGCAACGCATCGCCGTCGATGCACACCAGGTATTCGCTGCGCGCTGCTACCGCGCCCATGCGCAAGGCCACAGCCTTGCCCTGGTTTTGCGCCAGGTGCAGCACCCGCAGGCGCGGCTCTTTCAGGGCCAACGCATCGAGCACGGCGGCGGTGTTGTCGCTGGAGCCATCGTTGATCGCGATCACTTCGATGTTGCGGTATTGCTGGGCCAACGCGGCGCCGATGGTCTCGGCGGCGTTGTCGCCTTCGTTGTAGCAAGGGATCAGGATCGAGATCAGCGGCTCACCGGCGAGTACCGGCGCGGGGGTGTCATCCGCCCACGGCCAGTGGCGCTCCCAGTGCAGCCAGAAGTACAGGCCGCCGGCGATCCACAAGCCGGACATGAACAGTGGATAGAAGAAGACGAAGTCCATCAGGAACTGCCCGGTGACCAGAAAGATCAGGCCCAGAGGCACACCCAATACCAGCGACAACACGATAAGCGCGAGGATTCTGTCGAACATGAGTCAAGGATTCCACTGGTTGGAAAGGGCCGGACGCACGGTTTTCAGATCCGGCGAATTCTCCAGGAAGTTGTCGGGGTAGTAGCCAAAACTGGTCACGCCTTGACGCTTGAGCACGCCCATCCACTCGGCCATTTGTGCGCCGGAAAGGTCCGGGGCGGCCTGGGTGCGCCAGTCCTTGGCCTGCAACTCGAAGACTGTGCGTTGCAGCGCGCCGGGGCGGGCCTTGACGGTGGCCACGAGTTTTTCCAGCCAGGCGTTGGAGCCCTTGAGGTCCTGGCCTTCCATCAGCGGCATGGCCATCGGCACAGTCCAGTCGTAGCTGGTGAGGAAGTCGTCGAGGTTCTGCGCGAACCAGGCTTCACTGCCCGGGTTGAGCATCGGTTCGGCGAAGATATTGCGTGCGGTCTGCACCTGCGGGCCGCGCAGCTTGCGGACCTTGGCCGTCAGCTCATGGGTGAAGTCGATCAGGTAGCGGCTCTTGAAACGCGTCCAGCGCTGCATCACCGCAGGGTCGGCGCGCAGGGCTTCGATGGTGTCCGGCAGGCCATTGGCGGCGTAGGCCTTGAGCGCCAGCGGGCTGGCGTCTTCGAAGTCCGACAGCACCGCGTCGTCGTGGAACAACACGCCGTCGATGGCACTGGTGCGCGCCAGGTCTTCGTAGATCTCACCGATGACCTGCCGCACTTTCGGATCGAACGGCGACAGGCGCTGGTACTGGTCCGGGTCGATGGCGACCTTGCCGGTTTGCGGGTCCCAACGGGTAACGCGGGGCAGCTTCGAATCGAGGGCGAAACTGAGCACCGGCATCCAGGCAAATACGTTCACGTGGGCCCGGGTGCGCAGTTGCCAGGTGACGCGGTTGAACAGGTCGGCGCGCACCGGCAAATGGCGGTTGGGGAAGTACAGCGAACGCACCAGGCCATCGCCCTTGGGGTCGGCGAAAGCCTGCAGGAACACGGTGCTGGCACCCATGTCGACCACACGCTGGATCAGTTTGTCGAGGTTGCGCACCTGCTGTTCCGGGTCCGGGTCGTAGACGTTGTCCAGGTCCACATGCAGCACCCGCAGCGGGGCTTCAGTCTGGGTCGCGACGATGGCGTTGGCGTAGTGTTCGCCGTCCGGGTCGGAGGCCACCAGGAAGCGCGGGCTGCTCATCAGGTTGCCGAGGCTGTCGAGACCGTCTTCCAGGGTCAGGGCCATCTGGTAACCCTGCTCGCCCACCACCGCCAGCGAGGTGCCATCGGCAGCGCCGTAAGGCCACACCCACACGCGCGGCGCCTTGCCGGTGACGGCGCGGATCTTGTTGGAGATCGCCGTCACGTCGGTGCGCATCCGCGCCTGAAACTGGGCTTCGGTTTCGTAGCGATGGGTCGCCGGGTCAAAGCGTCGGGTGGTGGCGGCCGGTTGCAGGTTGCCCTGTGGGTTGGCCAGCACGCCCTTGTGATTGGCGTCGGTGTGCGCGGCGATTTCCACCAGGCCGGACTGGGCGATTTCGCGCACCTGCTGCCAGGTCAGGAAGTCCGAACGCGGGCGTGGTGTGCCGGCGAAGTCCACCGGCTGGTTCAGCGGCGTATCCACCCACGAACCCACCGGCGCCAGCAGCGCGTGCCAGTTGTAGCTGCGCAGGATCGGCATCACACGGGTGTAGAAGCTCGCGTAGCCGTCATCGAAGCTGAGCATGATCGCCTTCGCCGGCAACTCCGGGCCGCCGTTGCGGGCCGCCAAAATCTGGTCGACGGTGACGGGCTGGTAGCCGTTTTCCCGCAGCCACGCCAACTGCTCGATCAAACGTTCGGTGCGCACGGCCACGACAGCCTGATCGGGGTCGCGGTCCTCGATGTCGTGGTAGGCGATACCGAGGAAATGGTTCTTCGGCCACGCCGCTTCGCTGGCAGGCTTGAGCCGCTCGGCGGGTGGAGTGAAAGGTGCGGGTTGCTGGGCGCAAGCGCTGCTCAGCATTAACCCCAGGGCCAACAGGCAACGGGACAAGACGGGCATGATCGGACTCTTCTAGAAGCGGTAGGTGAGGTCGACGATCAGGCGCAGGTCGCTTTCGCGCTCACCGTCATAAGGTCGGCTGATCCAGCTGAGGTTGGCGCCGGTTTCGAGCACGTCGTTCCAGCGAAACCGCTGGCCGTAGCCCACCAGTGCAACGCCGCCGGTACCGTAGTCGCGCTGACTGTAGGTGCCCGCCCCCACCTGGAACTGCTGGCTCCACAGTGTTTCGTAGCGGTGGTAGAGCACGTGGTTGACGGTGGCCGTGGGCAGCACGCTGAAGTCCGAGCGCGGGTTGAAGTACGGCGTGTCTTCCTTGGTGTTGCGGCTGGTGCCGACTTCCAGGCCCAGGTCGACTTGCACCCCCGGCGAGCTGTACACGCCCTGGCGACCGGTGAGCAGTGCTTCGAGACGGTTGTTGCCGTCGCTGAAATGGGACGGGCTCAGGGCCAGTTTCCATTCGCGGCTTTCGTTGGCGCGCCAGCGGATAAACCCGCTGCCGCCGTTGGCAGTAATGTCGGCATTCAGTGCCCGCAGCGGGGTGCTCGCGGAGAGGTAGTCGAGACTGCCGCCGTACTGCCATTGGTCATTGATATCCCGGGCAATCGCGATGCGCGCGCCCTGCTTGTCGCCAAAGCCGTAGGAGTGGTTGGAGACCTCGGCTTCGAGGGTCATGTCGCGGGTGCGCCGCTCTACACCAAGGCGCTGCCAACGGTGTTGGCCGGTGCCTTCTTCGAAATCGGCGGTGGCGTAGCCGGCCCCGCCGAAGACGCGCCAGTCTTCATCGATGGGCGGGCTGTAGAGCAAGGTTTCGATGCCAAAGTCGCGGCTGCCGGACACCGCGCCCGCGCCGTTATCGCCGCCGCCGTTGCTTTTGCCGGTGTAGGCCTCGACGCGCAATTCGGCCATGTCGTGCACATCCCGCAGGCGCCTGAGGCGCTGTACCTGGCGGTTGTCCGGGGCGCGGTCGACCACGTCATCGGTGAGTGCATCGAGCTGACGCCATTCCTGCAGATCGAGGGCAGTGTGGCCTTGGGAAACCTCCAGGCCGATGTCGCGCGGGGCCTGGGCTTCGGTTTCCTTGAGGGTGTTTTCGGCGCGCCGTGGCCAGTCGCGGGCACGGTACATATCGGCCTGGGCCAGGCGCAGGCCGATATTGCCCGGGGCCTGTTGCACCAGGGCTTCCAGGCCTTTTTCGCTGGCGGGCAGGTCGGCGCCATAGGTGCCGGCCTGGGCGGCCAATTGTTGGGCGTCCATCCAGGCGTCGTTGGGGTTGCCGATGGGCAAGCCCTTGAGCTCGACCCGGGGTTTCTGGGTGCTCGCCAGGTTGTCGGCGACTTCGCGAGCTTCCACCACTTGATCGTTTTCGAGCAGGGCGTAGAACAGCGCGGTGCTGTCTTCGACGTGATCGCCGGCGTCCGCATCGCTTGCCGCCAGGGCCTGGCGATACAGCGGCGCGGCCTTTTCCGGCTGGCGCTGGTCGAGGTAGGCGGCAGCGACCCAGCGCAGGGCGTAGGTCGGCAGTTGCACGCCTTCGCCCTTCAAGACTTCGTAATCGCGGATCACCTCGGCGGTGCGCGCCCGGGCTTTCAGCGCGCCCAGACGGTCGATGCGCCAGCGCACCACGTCATCATGGGCGTTGGCATCCGGTGTCCAGGTGGTGAGCAGTTGGTCGTAATCCTTGAGGGCACGGTCGGCGATGACGTAGCGCTCTTTTTCACTGCGGGTCGCGAACTCGGCCATGCGCACGCGCTCGGCGGCCAGGTCGCCTTCGAGGCGGCGTTGGGTGACCGGGTCCAACAGGCCAGGGCGCCGGGCAGCGAGGCGCAGGGCCGGTTCCGGCAGGCGCGCACGTTGCAGGGCGACGATGTATTCGCGGGCGACTTCAGGTTTGTTGCCGGCACGCATGAACGCCTGGTCGAATTCGAACAGCGCGTCATAGGTAGAACCGGCACGGGTCAGTGCGTAACCCAGGGCCATGCGGCGGTCGGCGTCGTCGGGCTTGGCGGCCACCAGGGCGCGGGTGCGCTGCACCGCTTCAGCGGTCTGGCCGGCGTCCGCCTGGGTCAGGGCCAGGCCGAGTTGCAGGTCCGGGTTATTCGGCTCGCGCAGCAACGCCTGGCGATACACGGCAATCGCCGGTTCCCAACGCTGCTGGTTGCGATAGGTGCGGGCGACGGTGGCCAGCGCCTGGGTGGTGAGGGTGCGTGAGCGGCCCTGGGCCTCGTAGACCGTCAGCACCTCGGCGTCCTGGCGCGCCCAGCTGGCAATCAACAGGTGATCGCTGACCTGCCCCGGCGTCTGGCGCTCGGCGGGCATTTGGCGCAACAGG
This sequence comes from Pseudomonas sp. E6002, assembly GCF_013385565.1. Taxonomy (NCBI): domain Bacteria; kingdom Pseudomonadati; phylum Pseudomonadota; class Gammaproteobacteria; order Pseudomonadales; family Pseudomonadaceae; genus Pseudomonas; species Pseudomonas sp. E6002. The sequence continues at coordinate 55,076 of NZ_JACAPT010000003.1, forward strand.
TTGAGGGCCGGACCATAGTTGCCACTGCGGGCCTGATTGATCAGCGAATCATAGGCCGCATCGGCCGATGCCACGACGGGCCAGAGCAGTTGGCTGCACAGGGCCAGGCGGATAAACGGATGAATATTACGCGACATGTCGTCAGCTTCCTCACCAGGGAAAGCTGTAGCGATAAGTTCACCTGCACGACACTCCAGGCGGCCGGCATCTGATGACGCGGCCAAGCTTTCCCGGGGCGCAATATCCTTGAGGGGGGTACAAAAAAGGCCAATTCAGAACAATTGTTCAGAATTGGCCTACATCACTTTGAGCCGAGTCTTATTGAGCGCCGCTGACCGCGCCGAACTTGCCCAGCACAAAACCAATGAATTGCTCGACGGTCATTTTCTGGCCGTTGAAGGTCACTTCATTGTTGGCGTAGTGCAGCTTGGACACGATATCGGTACCCACCAGGGTCGCCAGTTGAGTACCTACGGCCATGCCGCTGATCATCTCGCTGGCCATCTGGGATTGCTGCTCGATGGCTTTCGGGTCGGTCACACCACCAATCTGCGCCTGCAGGCCGGCAACGTCCTGGATCATCGGCTTGGACAGGGTGAGGTTGGCGTCCAGCAACGCAACGATTTGCTTGCCCAGTTCAACCGGCGGCAGGTCCATGCTCGACGGCTTGGCGAAGTCCGCCACCAGGTTGAAGCGGCTCTCGCCATTGGTGGTTTTCAGCGACAGGTTTTCTACCGCCACTTGCGGCTTGGCAGCCAGCAGTTGGTCGACGTTGGCCTGGGCCAGGGTCTGCTCGGCTTCGGTCAATTGCAACTCAGGCACGGGCTGGCCAGCAGCGGCAGCGGCCTGGGCCGGCTGTACTTTTTCCTGGTAGAGCTTGGTCAGTACCAGCATCGACGGGATGTCGACGTTCTTCATGCTGACGGCCATGGCCGCCGAGCCCACGGGCTTGCCCTGATAACCGATCTCGTCGATCTTGTAGTCGACGCGGCCGGCCAGGTTGTTGTCCTTGGTTTCGCTGCTGTCTTTCTGCTCAAAGTTCTTGAGAGTCAGCACTGCTTGCTGCGGGCCGAAGGTGACCTTGGTGTTGGTCAGCTCGACGGTGTTTTGCCCGGTGTAGAAACCGAAGGTGGTTTTTTCCAGGTTGCTGGCGATGGTCAGGCCGCTCAGCTCCGCATCCAGCTTGGCGTTGTTGGCATCGACAACCGAGACCTTGAGGCTGTCCATGTAGCCGCTGGCCTTGACCTTCTTGCCTTCGGCGGTGGAGTCGAAGTCGAGGTTGGCGCCGGAGAAGCTCACGGCCGACTTGTCGTCCTTGAGTTCCAGGGGCAGCAGTTCAACGTTGCCGGTCACCGAGCGGTCATAGCCGATGTTGGCCACGCCTTTGAGGGGCGACACGTCCTTGCTGGCAGCGAACCATTTTTCGGTGGTGGGGTTTTTCTCGAGTTCGTAGTGACTGGTGGCCATGACCGGCAGCCACTTCAGCGACACCAGGCGCGAGAACGGCAGCGGGCCGTGTTCGATATGGTCGACGAACAGCAGTTCGGTGTCCTGATGATTTTCGCCGAACACCGCGCCCTGGGCCTTGAGGCGATAGTGGGCGGTGCTGCTGAACAGCTGACGGTCGAGGGAGACCAGTTCGAGGGTCACAGTGCCGTCGACACCGGCCATGGAGGTCTGCAGTTCCTTGTTGGCGTCCTGGATGGCGGTTTGCAGCACCGGCTCCAGTTGCTTGCCGGTGTACCAGGCACCGCCTGCGCTGATTGCACCAATGGCGACGACGATACCCAAGAGAACGACTGCTGGCTTATTCATGTAGTGACCTGATCAAATCCTGTGAAGTGGGCTGTCTTCCCTGAACCCCGAAGGGTGTCGGCTCAAGCCCGCCGAAATCCGGGGAAGATTAGCATTGGCTGGCGTATGCAGCCCAATTTTTCAATAGGCGCAGACTTCAGCGCTGAACGGTAAAGTGCCTTCGCGAGCAAGCCCGCTCCCACATTCGACTGCATTCCAAAGATGGAACTCGATCGAATGTGGGAGCGGGCTTGCTCGCGAAGGCGTCAGTACAGACACCACAGATATCAGGAATACTCGGTTTCGATCTCATCAAGTTGATGGTCGAAGCTCTTCAGCCGTGCCGTCCACGTATACACCAGCACCTCAAACTCACGGTGAATCACCGCATTGCCCGGCGTATCCGACTTGGGATCATAAAAATCCAGCTGGTAACGCTCTCGCGCCATCGCAGTGGCCACATCGGATAATTCCCGGGCGTTATTCAGCCAATGCCGTCCGTCGGCGACTTGCCGATCAAGCATCACGCACTGTTTTTTCAGGGCTTCGAGGCTTTTTTCCAGCGGTGTGCCGGTCAGTTCGCCCATGACTTCCTGGAAGGTGCGCCCCGGCTGCCAGTAGCTGCCCCAGAAGTAGCGGTCGAACACCGTCTCGACCCGGCGCAGGGCAACCTTGGTGTCCCAGATCGCCACGCGGGTCTTGCCTTGTTCGAGCAGTCTTCGCTTGATTCGCTGGCCCTGGTAGGAGGCCCAGGCCACCACGCCGATGGACAGCACCGCGATCAGCGCGCTGGCGCTGTCGAGGAACACCATGGCCTTGTCGATTTGATGGGCCAGCATGATGCCGTAGAAGTAAGTCGCCGATAGCAACACCAGTGCGAAGAACACGCACCAGAAAGCGGGAGCATAAGGGTTTTTCATTATTGGAATCCCCATGAGCAAACGCGAGCAGTGACCAGCGGACCATCACGTAAGTCCGCCTGTCAAAGCATAGCAATCAGCTCAGGGTTTGCTGGCTTGTGTGGCTTGCGTTCGTCCACTTTCCCAGCCGCCGCCCAGGGCCAGGAACAAATCGATCTGGCTCATGGCAACCTGGGTGTTCGCCGCGGCCAGTTGCGCCCGCACGTCGGTGTAGGTACGCGTGGCTTGCAGGTCGGCCAGGAACGACGCGCGGCCGGCCTGGAAGAACCGGTGCGTCTGCTCCGCCGCCTCTTTGGCCGACGCGCCGGCATCCGCCAGGGCATCGCGGCGTTGCAGTTGCGCGGTGTATTGCGCGAGGCCCGTCTGGGTTTCACGGATAGCGTTGAGCACCACCCCGTCGAAGTGCGCCAGGGCGCCCTGGGTCGCGGCTTCGGCTTCGTGGATGCGGGCGCGGGCGCCGTTGGTCGGCAGCGTCCAGCTGATCAGCGGGCCAAAGCCCCAACGGTTGGTGGCCGGCGTGCCGAGGTCATCCAGGATGCCGACGGTGCCCACGGTGGCGCCGATGCTGATGTCCGGGTACAGCGCGCCGGTGGCCACACCGATGCGCGCGGTGGCCGCCGCCAGTTGGCGTTCGGCCTGGCGCACGTCAGGGCGACGCTTGAGCAGCGTGGCGCCATCGCCCACCGGCAACAACTGCGCGATGTGCGGCAGCTCGGCGCATTGGGCAGTGCCGGCCGGCAGTTGATCCAGCGGCCTGGCCAGCAACATCGACAGGCGGAACAGCCCGGCCTGGCGCAGTGCTTCGTAGCGCGGCATTTCGGCGCGCAAGGATTTGTATTGGGTTTGCGAACGGGTGACCTGGGTTTCATCACCGCGCCCGGCATCCCGCAGGCGCTGGGTCAGGTGCGTGCTCTGGGCTTGCAGGTCGAGGGACTCGTTGGCGATCGCCAGCTCTTCGTTGGCCGCACACACCTGGGTGTAGGAGCGCACCACGTCCGCCACCAGCGTGATACGGGCGATATCGGACGCCGCCTGGGCCGCATCGGCAGTGGCCTGGAAGCTTTCAATGCCACGCTGCAAGGTGCCGAACAAATCGAATTGATAGGAGGTGCTGATACTGGCGCTGCCGATATTCGCCACCGGGACTTTTTCCGTCAGCAAATAGGCCTCACCCGATTCTTGCAGGCGCTGGGCTTCGGCCTTGGCGCCGGCACTCCAGCCGCCGGCCGATTCGGCTTGCTGCACCTGATAGCGCGAGCGCTGCAAGTTGGCCGCAGCCACCCGCAGGTCGGTGTTGGAGGCCATGGCCTGCTCCACCAGCTTATCCAGGCGCGGGTCCTGGTAGAGCTTCCACCAGTCCGCCGGTACCGGCGCCGACACCACATTGCTGCCCTCCCCGGCCAACTGGCCCTGAAGGTCACCGCGGTTCACGGCCGCCTTGTCCGGCAGTTTGTAATCGGGCCCCACCACTTGGCAGGCCGACAGCAACAACCCCAGCCCGGCGGTTGCTAAAAGCCGTTTCATGGCTTGTTCTCCGACTTGGGTTGGTCGTCGATGATCGACACGGTGGCGGTGCGCCCGGCAATCATGCGGAAGTCTGCCGGCACATCGTCAAACGCAATGCGCACCGGAATCCGCTGGGCCAGGCGCACCCAGCTGAACGCCGGGTTGACGTTGGGCAGCAGGTTGGAGCCGCTGGTGCGGTCACGGTCTTCGATACCGGCGACGATGCTCTGCACATGCCCGCGCAGGCGAGCGTTGTCGCCGATCACGCGGATGTCGACGCTCTGGCCGACGTGAATGCCGTCGAGCTTGGTCTCTTCAAAGTAGCCGTCGATGTGGAAGGAGTTGCTGTCCACCACCGACAACACCGGACGCCCGGCGGTCACGAACTCCTGGTTACGCGGCGCACGGTCGTTGATGTAGCCGTCCACCGGGCTGCGGATCACCGAGCGGTCCAGGTTGAGTTGCGCGGCATCCACCGCCACTTGCGACTCGGCCAGGGCCGATTGGGCACGGGCGACGCGGGACTGGCTTTCTTCCAGTTGCTCGCTGGCCACCAGGTTGCCGAGGCCACGGTTACGCTTGTTCTCGCGCACGGCCTGGGCCAGGGTTTCCTGACGGTCGGCCACGGCGGCCTGGGCCTGGCGCAGGGCCAGCTTGAAACGGTCCTGGTCGACGGAGAACAGCACCTGGCCGCGCACCACCAACTGGTTGTCGCGCACGTCCACTTGCTGGATCAGCCCGGACACGTCCGGGGCGATCTGCACGATGTCGGCACGGATGTGGCCGTCACGGGTCCACGGCGCGAACATGTAGTACATCACCATGCGCCACACCACGACGCAGGCGAAGGTCACCACCAGTAACGTCAGGACTACACGGCCAATGGTCAAAAAAGGTTTTTTCATGTCATGAGGTATCGACTGAGTGAATCCACTGCGCCCAGCAACAGAGCGTAGAGACCCACATTGAACAATGCCCGGTGCCAGACCAGGCGATAGAAGTGGACGCGGGTCAACAGCCCGTGCACCACCAGGTACAACACATACGTAATGCCCATCAGCACCAGCAACGTGGGCAGGAACACCCCGCTGATATCCAGATCACCGATCATAAAGGCGCTCCATCGGGTAACGGCGCTTCCATCTCTGTGCCGCCAAGAAATTCCACGCCGGGCAACAGCGCCAGGCGCAAGCCGCTGAGGGCGTGCAACAAATGCAGGCGGGTTTCGTCCTCGCCTTGCAGGCCCTGGCCGTTGAGGGCGCGGCGGGTACGGTCGAGGGTCATCAGCAGACCGCTGGGGGCCGGCAGACGTTCACCGGCCTTGAGGCAGGCCTTGAAGTAACCGCCGACGCCTTCCACCACCTGGTTCAACAACACCCGCGGCACCCCGAGGATGCGCGGCGAGTACGCCAGCAGGTCCAGCAGGTTCAGCGCCACCCGCACTTCGCGCAGGGCGATGCCGGTGTCCTGGCCGGTCATGGCCAGGCGCGGCAGGTGTTGCATCAGGCGGTCGAGCATTTGCACGCCCATCTTGCGGTGTTCGGCCAGGGTCGCAGGCTCGGTCAGGGTGACGATGTCGCGCCAGCTGAAACGGGTCAGGCGCTTGGCCGCAAGCTCAGCGCCGAACGGCCGGGCAATCAGGGTCCAGACAAAGGCGAACAACAGGCCTACCGGGCCCGCCAGGTTGGAGTTGGCAAAGGCCAGGAAGTCCGCGTCGTAGGCACCCTGGATGCTGATGAACGACGAGGTGTTGACCAGCGTCAGCAGCATGCCGAGGTAGAAACGCGGCTGTACCGTCAGCGTGCCGATGCAGATAAAGGGCACCGAAAACGCCAGCACCAGCATCGGGAAATCGTGCAGGTTGGGCAGCACCAGAAACAGGTAGAGGCTGGCGAACAGCACCGACATCGCGGTCCAGAAAAAGAACCGGTAGATCTGCGGCGCCGGGTCGTCCATGGAGGCGAAGAAGCTGCAGGCCACCGCCGCGAGGATCACCGCGCTGCCACCGTCGGTCCAGCCCAGCAGGATCCACAACACCGAGGCGACGATGATCGCGGTGACGGTGGAAAACGCCGAGTAGAACATCAGGCCACGGTCGAGGAATGGCGTCAGCCGGCCCAGGCGCCAGTGGCGGTAAACTGCGCGCCAGCTGTCCTGGCTTTCGCACTGGATGGCGGCTTGCAGGCTGCGGCAGTCTTGCCACAGATCCACCCACTCGCCCAGGCGATACAGGGCGTTGGAGAACAGCAACTGATGGCGGTCATCCAGGGCGTCGGCATCGGGTTGCAGGGCTTCGATCTGGTCACGCAGAACACGCCAGCGTTCGAGGGGCGCATCCTTTTGCGTGCTGGCCAGCCACTCGTTGGCGGCGGTCAGCAGCGGCGTGAAGCGCTCGAGCAATTCCGGCGCGCGGTGTTCCAGCGCGTACACAGCGTCGTCCAGTGCGTCGATCACCGGCAGCAGGTGGATCATCCGCCCGCGCAGCTCCTTTGTATTGCGCACCGTTTGCGGCCGGGAGCCCTCGTGGGGCAGTTGGCCGATCATCAATTCCAGGGTGTTGAAGGTAGCGACCATGCCGCCGCGCAGGGTGCTGATTTCCTCGGGTTGCACGTTGCGGCTGAGGAAGCGCTGGCTGTAGATCTGGGCGTCGGCAAACCACTTGCTCACCGAGTCATCGAACACCGGCGCCAGGCGTCGCGGCCAGAACATCGCCCCCACCACCGCCGCCACGGCGATGCCGAGGAAGATCTCTTCGGTCCGCGCTTCGGCCACATCCCACACCGCCAGCGGGTTATCCACCACCGGCAGGGCGATCAGCGGCAAGGTGTAGCCGGCCAGCATCAGCGCATAGCTGTTGGCGGTGCGCAGGTGCAGGGACAGGAACAGCAGAATCCCGGTCCACAGCGCGATCACCACCACCAACACGTAAGGCGTCTGCACAAACATCGGCACAAAAAACACCGCAGCGGCCGCGCCCATGAAGGTACCGACCGCCCGGTACAGCGCCTTGGAGCTGGTAGGGCCGACAAACGGGCTGGACACGATATACACCGTGGCCATCGCCCAATACGGACGCGGCATTTGCATCAGCATGGCGATGTACAACGCGATCATTGAAGCGGCGAATGTCCTTACGCCATAGAACCAATCCCTGGCCGGCGGCATGCCGGTAAAAAATCCGTTCAAGAACTCACAACCATGGGATGTTGATTGGCACCTTCGAAGGCCCGCAGTACACGCAAAGCAGCTTCCAGGTCATCGGGGTCGATTGTCGCCAGCACCTCGCGGCGCAGGCGCACCAGTTGCTGTTCCACTGCCTGCACCAGCTCGCGGCCACGCGCGGTGAGGCTCAAGGCCTTGGCGCGGCGGTCGTGGATGTCTTCGGTGCGGCACACATAGCCAGAACTGCACAGCTGATCCAACAGGCGCACCAGGGACGGGCTTTCCATCCCGGCGGCCTGGGCCACCTTGACCTGATGCACACCGTCGCCGAGGCGGCCGATCATCAGCAGCGGCACGGCGCAGGCTTCGGAGATGCCATAGCTGACGAGCGTGGTCTGGCAGATTTTGCGCCAGGTCCTGGCACCTACCACCATGCTGCTGCTGATGTTCATCTGGAGTTGTTCGAGGGTCTGGGACACTGGATTATTCGCATACAGTTAGTTTGCTAACTATCAATATGGTCGATGGATCCAATGCAGTCAAGTTTTGATACAAATTTGCGGATGGGAGGATGGCCCGTGGGCTAAGTAAAGCTGGTTTGGGGAAAGGTGTTTCGCCGTCAGCAACCGTCAGTCGCCTCACTCAGCTCACATGCGTCGTCAGGTATGCACGTTGTATACACTTCGTACATACCAATCTAGAGCATTCACTTATGTCAAAACTAGCCGTTTTCACCTTGAAGCTTGAGTCGGAACTACGCGACCAATTCATGGCCGAGTGCGAGGCTACCCACCGTCCTGCATCGCAAATCGTGCGAGATATGATGCGTCAGTTTGTCCAGGCCCAGCAGGAATCACGGGAGTACGACGCGTTCTTGCAGCGTAAAGTAGACGCCTCTCGCGCCTCGATACAGGCAGGCAGAGAGATTTCCAATGAGGATTTGGAAGCTGAGTTTTCTGCGAAACGTGCTCACGTAGATAATCAGGAATGAGGGTTGCCTGGACGCCGGAAGCGGCGCAGGACCGTAGGGATATCTGGGACTTTTTATTTGAGAAAAACCCACAAGCCGCAGCCGATATGGATCGACGCTTCAGCAGTGCAGTGCTGGGGCTGGCAAAACACCCAGAAATCGGCCCACTCGGCAGGATCACAGGCACACGCGAAGTCATTCCTCATCCAAGCTACCGCCTTGCTTACCAACTTGAGCCCGACGTAGAAAGGGTCGTGGCGCTTGTGCACACCGCTCGCCAATGGCCACCAGAGAAAGCAACCGCCTCTTGACGGCCTAGACTCCTCGCCCCTCTCTCAACCGCAAATTCAACTCATCCACCACCTCAGCCCAATCCGCGTCCTCCAGAATCTCCTCACGCAAAAACGCCCGCTGGGGCGGCGTCCAGAAAAACGCTTCCGCCAGATGCAATTCGGGCTTGAGTGGAGAGTGGACCGCGATGAACCGCTCGATGCTGACCGGGTCATCGGGCAAACCGAGCTGTTTGAACAACGATGGCAAGTTGTGGACTGGGGATTCCATGAGGCGTTCCTGGAGAGAGGGTTCACCTGAGTCTAGCCCCCCAGGCGAACATAAACCTCTCAGGTGTTGCGCGGATTAATCGCAGCCCTCACGGTGCACGCCCGCTGGCGCGTCACACAGCACGAACAGCCGGGCCCGCGCGCCGCCGCCGTCCTGTTGGCTGAGCTGACGCCATCCGGCCGGCAACGGGGCAAACTCATCCGGCAGCTCCGCGGCGCTGATCAGCCATACACGCTGGATCTCGGCGGGTAACGCCGACAAGCGATCAAGGTAGATGCGCCCGCCATCCTGGTCCACCAGGGTGCCAAAACCATAGGCATTAGGCCGGGTGGACTTGCCGGCGGCGGTCGGCGGTGTGAAAAGCTGCAACTGGGCGTCGGTCTCGTCGTAATAGACGTAGGGCAGGTACCACAGCATGTCGCTGATGACGATGCGGTCATCTTCCTGGTAGTTGCGATTGACGAACTCCACCACCACGTTGAATTGATCATGCTCATCGACGGTGGAGTTGGTCTTCACGCCCACCAGCTCGACCCCGACAAACAACACGAAGACTGCCGCTGCTGCGAGCGGCAAGCGCGACGACAGACGGTCGACGGCCAACGCCACGATGATCGGCAAACTCATCGCGTAGGCGGTGAGATAACGCTCGATAAACACCGGGGAAATAAACGAAACCCCATAGACCAGCAGCACTGGCAGCATGAAAAAAAGCCCCAGCAGCCAGCCAAAGCGAAAGCGGCTTTGATCGCGCCAGGCAGTCACACCGACCAGCGCCATCAGCAATAACGGAAACACCACAAAGAGCGGTCGCCACAAGTGGTCGCCCGGGTCCTGAATGAGGAACTGCCACACCATCGACGGCACGGAATACAGGTTGACCGGGTCTTCCCAGCCAATATCACCGCCCACCTTGAGTTCTTCGGTGTGCTGCACCAGGCCCAGCAGATTCGGGAGCCAGGGCAAGTACAGCAACACAATGGCAATGTTGGCCAACCACCAGCCCGCGCGCGTGACCAGGCGCAAGCCGCCGGCCCGTGGCTGGCGCAGCAACAGCAGCCATGACCAATGCACCAGTACGCACAACGCGGTGAAATAGTGGGTGTAGAAGGCTGCCGTCATCAACAGCGCATAGGCCACCAGATAGCGCTTGCGCTCAGGCTGGCGGACCCAATACACCAAGGCCAGGGTGGCGGCCAGCAGCCATACGCCCAGCAGCGAATACATCCGCACTTCCTGGCTGTAGCGCACTGCCGTGGGCAGCAACGCCAACAGAATCCCGGCCAGCACCGCCGCGCGACGGGTCGCGACCAGCCTTGTCAGCCAGATTCCCAGGCCGACTGCGACCACACCGGGGATCGCACTCATGCTGCGCAGGGAGAAAATGCTGTCGCCGAACACCTCGATCCAGCCGCGCAGCATGCAGAAATACAGCGGCGGATGAACGTCATGTGCGGCGTGAAACCACAGGTCTTCCAGGGAATACTCGGCGAGCAGCAGGCTTGAACCTTCATCGCCCCAGATGGCGGAGGCGGTCAGGCCATAGAAACGCACGGCCATGGCCAACGCCACCAGCGGTACCCACCACAACCGAGCCAGCCAGCCGGCATTCTCCCAAAGGCCAGGATTGAGCACGGGCAATGCCCCGGCCTTGTTGTCTTGTTCCGCCACAGAGCGTCGCACCTCTACTTCCTCACCCACTACTGAACCTGCGCTTGCGCGAACACCCGCCACTCTAGGTCAAAAGGCCTTGATTCGCCCGCTGTTTTGCATGGATTTGACCAACCATCCGCCAATCGGACAAATCTGAATTTTGCGCAGGACGTCTCCGACGCTTTCATCGGATCACGCTATGATTGCTGCCTTCCATGGATTCAGGATCAAGGACATTTCATGCGCATCGGTCTTCTGTCACCCCTGGCACTGGCATTGCTCGCCACCCTTCCCCTCCAGGCCCACGCCAGCGGCGATGACTCTTGCTACCCGGATTGGCGGGTGTCGCGCAACAGCCTGGACGTGTGCAGCAACCTGCCCTTCCTGAGCCCCGGCAATGACAGCCGGGTCAACCTGCGGCTGTTGCTGGCGGACAAAAACGTCATGCCGCTGGCGCCGAATGCCTTGGGCGAGCAGGACGTGTCCGAAGGATTTGGCCCGGTGCCCTTTCCGGTGTATCGGCTTATGCCGGCTGCGGATGAGCCCGACAACAAACCCGACGACTCGCGCACCGCCGAACTGGATGCACTGCTCAGCCCGCTGGGCATCACCCGCGACGACGCCAAGACCGCCGGTGAAGCCTTCCTTTCCGGCGAAGGCAGCCGCTGCCGCAGCAACGCCGATGACAGCGCCGCCGCGTTTATCAGCCAGGTGGTGAAGGCCGATGTACCGCAGGCCGAGCGCCAGTTACTGGCCAAGCTGCGGCTGCAGATGCTCGGCAGTTGTTCCTCGGACGGCGTAGCGGCAGGCGAGGCCGACCAAATCAAATCGGCAGACGGCCAGGCATTGCTCACCTACCTGAAAGCCGCCGGGGACTTTTACAGCGGACGCTTCAGCGATGCGCAAAAAGGTTTTGCCGGGCTGACGAGCAGCTCGCTGCCCTGGCTGAAGGAAACAGCGCTGTACATGACCGCCCGCACCGCGCTGAACGACGCCCAGCAAAATGCCTTCGATGAATACGGCACGCCGTCGCTTGAACATGTGGATAAGTCTGCCCTGCAACGGGCCGAAAGCGCTTTCGACGACTACCTGAAAACTTATCCACAGGGCGAATACGCCGCCTCCGCCCGTGGCCTGTTGCGCCGGGTGCACTGGCTGGCGCCCAACCCCGACAAACTGGCGGACGACTTTGCCTGGCAACTGACCCAGGCCACCGATGCCCAGCGCAACGTGTCGCTGGATGAACTGGTGCAGGAAGCGGACACCAAGCTGCTGACCAGCACCACGGCACCTGTGGGCAACCCGCTGATCCTGGCCCTCAACGACCTGATGTGGATGCGTGCCGGTGAGCCGCCGAAGCTCACGCGTGAAGCGCTCGATGCACAAAAAGCGGTGTTCGCGCAGGAGCCCGCGCTGTATGCCTACGTGCAGGCGGCGTTTGCCCTGAACGTCGAGCATCAGCCCGACCGTGCCTTGAAGCTGCTGCCGCAAGACGTGCCGTCGAATCTCGACTACTTCGCTTTCAGCCAACAGACCCTGCGTGGCCTCGCGCTGGAAGCCAAGGAAGACTGGAAAGCCGCCGAGGCGCTGTGGCTGCAACTGCTGCCGCTGGCCAAGCAACCGTTGCAACGTGACCAGCTGGAGCTGGCCTTGGCGATGAACTACGAACGCAGCGGCCAGCTGGCCAAGGTATTCGCCGCCGATTCGCCGATCAGTGCCAAGCAGGTGCGCTATATCCTGCTGCGCAACGTCGCCGGTCCCGACCTGCTGCGCCAACAGCTTGCCCATGCCGAAGACCCGGTAGAGCGCCAGACTGCGCAATTCACGCTGCTCTATAAAGACCTGCTGCGCGGCCAGTTCGAGACCTTTGCCGAGGACCTCAAGCAACTGCCCGCCTCGGTTCCCGATGACAAGCTCGGCACCAGCCTGGGCTACGTCTACAGCGGCGGCCAGTCGTTGAGACTGTTCCAGTGGAACGGTGACAAGGCCGAGTCCGGCTACACCTGCCCGAGCATCGCGCAAATCGCCAGCACCTTGCAGGCCGATCCGAAAAACCCGCAGGGCCTGAACTGCCTGGGGGAATTCGTCCTGCGTAACGGCCTGGACGGCATGCCCCTGGAACAAGCGCGCTCCGCCGGCAGCCTGGGCAGCACTGCCTCGCCCTTCAAGGGTGAAACCTTCTCGCGACTGGAGGGCTACAAGCGGGTGATCGGCAATCCCAAGGCACCGCGAAACGACAAGGCCTACGCGCTGTTTCGTGCCATCAACTGCTACGGACCTTCGGGCTACAACAGTTGCGGTGGCGAGGACGTCGACAAGAACGTGCGCAAAGGCTGGTTCCGCCAGTTGAAAACCGGGTTCGCCGACACCCAGTGGGGCAAGTCGCTGCAGTACTACTGGTAAGCCGTGAAGCGCTTCTGGCTGGCCCTGCTCCTGCTGGCAAGCCCGGCCTTCGGCGCGGTGGACGCCCGCGACCATGACGCGTTCTGGCTGTGGAGCGGCGTCGCGCCGCAGCCGGTGCTCAAGCAGGCGAAAACCCTGTACATCCTCCAGGGCCAGATCAACTCGACCCGCCGCGCGCCCCGGCGTGGCGTGCAATTCATCGCCCAGGGCATGAGTGTGCCGCGCATCACCCAGGGTGAAATCTGGGTGGTGTACCGCGCCCACACCCTGCACTGGCCCGAGTCGGTGTACAGCCAGATGCTCGGCCAGGTGCAACGCTGGCGGGATGCGGGCAACCCGGTGGTGGGCATCCAGATCGACTTCGATGCGCGCACGCAATACCTCGACGAATACGCGGATTTCCTGCGCGACCTGCGCCAACGCTTGCCCAAGGATCTACGCCTGAGCATCACCGGGCTGATGGACTGGAGCAGCAACGCCGACCCGGCCGCCATCGCACAACTCAAGGGCGTGATTGATGAAGTGGTGGTGCAGACCTACCAGGGCCGCCACAGCATCCCGGACTACGCGGCGTATCTGCCACGCATGAACCGGTTGGGGGTGCCGTTCAAGATTGGGTTGATTCAGGGTGGGGCATGGGAGGAGCCGGGGTATTTGAAGGGGAGTGAGTGGTTTCGCGGGTATGTGGTGTTTTTGCAGAATCCCTGAGTGCCCACGGTCCTTGGACTGTGGGCACTCAGGGCTACAAAAAGCCCGCGAATGACCGGTATCTACCAGTCATAAGTCAAGCTCGACACCACCGTGCGCCCTTCCCCGTAGTAACAATCCAGGTCACTGGTGCATTGCGACACGTAGGTCTTGTTGGTGAGGTTCTGCACGTTCATTGCCAGCTTCACGCCTTTGAGCTTGAACGCCGAGCGGCCCAGGTCGTAGCTCAGGCTGGCGTCGTAGACGGTATAGGACGGAATGCTGAACGCCCCTGCGTAGTAATCACCAAAGCTGCTGCGAACGTAACGCGCGCCCAATCCTGCGCCAACACCGGCCAGGGGTGTGTCGCCAAGGACGGTGTAGTTGACCCAGACCGAAGCGGTAAGCGGCGCAATGCCGGCCGGATGCCGGCCCTGACGACCGTCGTTGTCCTTGGTGTACTTGATGTCATTGCGCGCCGCTGACGCGACCACGTCCCAGGCATCGCTGAGGGACGCCTTGGCTTCCAGCTCCACGCCACGTGAGCGCATGGCACCGCTCTGGGTGCTGAAGGTGGTGTCTACCGGGTTGGTGGTCAGCACGTTTTCCTGGTCGAGTTGGTAGACCGAGACCTGCACAAAACTCTTCTGGCCCGGCGGCTGGTATTTCAGGCCGACTTCGTACTGGTTGCCGGTAGAGGGGTCAAATGGTTTGCCGCTGATATCGGTGCCCGACAGCGGCAGGAAGGATTCGGAGTAGCTGACAAACGGCGCCAGGCCATTATCGAACAGGTACACCAGACCGGCCCGGCCGGTGAACGCCTGGTCTTTGCTGCTGGTGCGGGTGTCGGCCAGTGGTTCCTTGTTGACCACGTTGGCCCAGTCGTAGCGCCCGCCAAGGACCAGCGCCCACTTGTCCAATTTGATCTGGTCCTGCACGTACAAGCCGGTCTGGGTCACGGTGCGGTCCCAGCGATAAGGCTGGCCGAAATTCAGCCGCTGGCCATAGACCGGCTTGAACAGGTCGATCACCGGCGGATTACGATCGTACAGGCCGTGGAATTGCGAGTTGAAGTGGTAGTAATCCAGGCCAACGATCAACGTGTGGGACAGGGCGCCGGTGTCGAACTCCGCCTGGGCGATGCTATCCACACCGAATACTTTGTTGTGCTGCGACCAGTCCACACCGAAGCGTTGCAGATAGCGTTGGTCTTGCACGCCAGTTACCGGGTTGGGCACAAATCTGTAGCCGTGCAACGGTGCGGTGTAGCGGTCGTCCACTTCGGCGTAGCGAGCGTTTTGCTTGAGGGTCCAGGTGTCGTTCAGGCGATGGGACACCTCATAGCCCAACACGTACTGCTCGCGATTGTACTGGTTGACGCCTGGCTCACCGATGAACACATCACGCTTGATCTTGCCGTTGGGGTTGTCCCAGATCGTCCCGGACGCGGGCAACCCCTGGGCCTCGGGCACGCCTTTGTCTTTCTGGTACTGGGCGAACACGGTCAGGCGCGTGTCGTCGTTGGGCTGCCAGGTCAGGCTGGGGGCGATGAACTGGCGTTTGTTCTCGACGTAGTTGATCTCGCCCTGTTCGTCCTTGGCCAGGCCGGTGAGGCGATAGAGAAACTCGCCCTGCTCATCCAGCGGTCCTCCGAGGTCGATGGCGGCGCTTTTGTGCTCGTAGGTGCCGGCCTCCAGCACCACTTGATGCACCGGGGTTTCGCTGGGGCGCTTACTGACCATGTTGACGATGCCACCCGGTTGGTTCTGCCCGTACAAGACCGAGGCCGGCCCCTTGAGCACTTCGATGCGCTCCAGGGAATAGGGCTCGATCTGCAAAGCACCGCCGGTGCTTCCGCCGCCGTAGGGCAAGTGCAAACCGTCGAGGTACAGCGGCGTCGGCGTAAAGCCACGGGAAGTAGGCTCATCAAACAGTTTGACCCGATCGGAAAAACCGCCGGCCGTCATGCCCGGTGTATAGAGCAACGCCTGGGTAACGCTTTGCGCGCCCCGCGCCTTGATCTCGGCGGCGGTGATGACGTTGATGGTCTGGGGGATTTCCACCAGCGCCGAATCGGTCTTGCTGCCGGTGGCGCTGCGCTTGGCAACGATGCCGTCGACCGGGCCCCAGGCCGTTTCCTGATCCTGTTGACCACTGATCTGCGTCGCACCGAGTTGCAGCGCGCCGCTCGCGGGCAGGGCCTGCAATGACCAGCCGCCCTGGGATTGCACCGCGACCAATCCGCTGCCGGCCAACAAACGCTCCAACCCTGGCCCGGTGGCGTAGCGGCCCTGCAAGCCGGCGCTGCGCTTGCCTTGGGTCAGCAAGGCGTCCACCGACAACAGAATCCCCGAGGCGCTGGCGAACTGGTTCAAGGCCTGGTCGAGGTTGCCCGCCGCAATGTTGTATTGGCGCAGGGCTTCAGCACTCTCCTGGGCCTGGACCGCGCTCGGCACCACAGGCGCCGTCGCCAGCAGACTGACAAACAGGCCACGGCGCAGGGCGCGGGCCAGGGGTTGGATTGGGTGGTGCGACATTGCAGGGCTCCCCGTGAGAACGCTTCTTGATTGGCTTTCAAGAGGTATCCCGGACGGGGTTGGAAAACCGACAAGCCGTAGGCAAAAAATTTTTTAGCCCCGCGCCTTGATCGTGACCCAATAGCGCGTCACCGCCTGTACCTGCACCGGCAACGAACGCTCAAGCGCGTGGAGAATCGCGTCGGTGTCATTCAGCGGAAACACGCCGGTCAACAGCAAGCCGGCCACTGCCGCATCGCAGCGCAACAGCCCCGGGCGATAACGGCTCAACTCGGCAACGAACTGCCCCAGCGGCTGGCGCTCGGCGATCAAGCGGTTCTCGGTCCAACTGCTGGCATTGGCATCCACCGGCACCAGCGTCGAAGTCCGGCTGGCGCTGAACCACAGGCTGTCCCCGGCATTCATCTGCACCGCCGCACCGCGCACCGGACGTACCTGCACACGTCCTTCATACAGGTCGACGCGGCTGCCATCGTCCACTTCACGCACGGCAAACCGGGTGCCCAAGGCCTGCACATCTCCGGCCGGGGTTTCGACGATCAATGGCCGGGACGGATCGTGGCCGCTGGTCAGCAGGATCTCGCCGCGTATCAGGCGGATACGCCGCTCACTGGCGCTGAAGCGCAAGTCGACCGCGCTGTTGCTGTTGAGGTCCAGGCGCGTGCCATCGCTCAAGGTCAGGTGGCGAATCTCGCCCGTGGCGGTGCGGTATTCGGCAAACGCCGCCTGCCAGGGCTGGCTGCTTTGCACCAGATAGCCGCTGCCACCGGCCACCAGCAACAGCCCGAGCAGTTTCAAGGCGGCGCGGCGTTGGGTGTCCGGTGTATCGCGTAACACCGCACGGGCACTGTCGACAGGCACACCGCCGAGGGTTTGCTGTAACTGCTGCAAGCGCTTCCAGGCGCGCCGGTGTTCCGGATCGGCCTCCTGCCAGCGCGCGAAGGCCTGGCGCTGATCGCCGTCCATCTCGCCGCCCCATTGCAGCATCAACCACTCGCTGGCCTGCTCGACAATGGCCGGGGCAATCGGCGCTTCGTGCCGGGTTCTCATTCTTCGTAGACGACCTGGTAGCAGGCGAGAATCGCCCGGGTCATGTACTTCTGCACCGAGCTGACAGTGACCTCCAGGCGCTCGGCAATCTGTGCGTAGCTCAGCCCTTCGAACTGCGACAACAGAAATGCGCGGCGCACGTTGTCGGGCATGCGGTCGAGCATGGCGTCGATCTGCATCAGGGTTTCGAGGATCAGTGCGCGGGTTTCCAGGGACGGGGATTCGGGCTCCGGCAGGTGGGCAATGCTTTCCAGGTAGGCACGCTCGATGCGCAGGCGTCGCCATTGATCAATCACCAGGTTGCGGGCGATCTGCGTCAGGTAGCTGCGGCTTTCCTTGTCACCGGGAAAGCGCCCCGATACCAGTAAGCGCAGGAAGGTGTCCTGCGCCACATCGGCGGCGTGTTCGCGATCCCCCAGGCGTTTGCGCAGCCAGCCTTGCAGCCAGCCATGATGGTCGCGATACAGGAGATGAAGCTGTTGCCGGCCGTCAGTCGCGGTGTCCATGAAAAGCTCGGATACGTTATTGAGAGCAATTATCATTACACCATGTTGCACGGCTGGCAAAGTTCTTTGTCATTCAGCGTCCGGCGGTCTGCAACGGGTACACCGACTCCCAGCCCCCACCCAATGCCTTGTACAACCCGACCATGGCCAGGGACACACTGGTGGAGCTTTCCACCCACTGCTCCTGGGTCGCCAGCAACGCACTTTGCACGGTCAGTACGTTGACGAAATCCACCACGCCTTCGACGTATTGATGCTGCGCCGTGGCAAGGGCGATCTGGTTCTGCCGCACGGCTTCGGCGAGGCTGTCGCGCCGCAGTTGGCTGGCGTTGTAGCGGGTCAGTTGATCGTCGATTTCATGCCAGGCCCGCAGTACGGTCTGCTGGTAGGCCAGGGCCGCTTCCTGTTGCTGGGCTTCGCGCAGATCGAGCATGCCTTGCAACCGGCCACCGTTGAAAATCGGCAAGCTCAGTTGCGGGCCGAAGGCGAATGCACGCGAACTCCACGAGCCGAAATCCGCCAGTTGCAACGCCTGGGAGCCCACGCTGCCGGACAGGGTGATGCGCGGGTAGAAGTCGCCCTTGGCCACACCAATGGAGGCGGTGGCCGCATGCAAGCGAGCTTCGGCCTGGCGGATATCCGGGCGGCGCTCGGCCAGTTGCGACGGCAGGCCGATGGCGACCTGGCGTTGGGTTTGCGGCACCGCAGCGTCCTTGGACAGCTCGGCGTACAAGGCTTGTGGCGGTTCGCCCATCAGCAGGCTCAGGGCGTTGATCAACTGGTCCTGGCGTTGCTGCAAATCCGGCAGGCGCGCCTCGATGGCGGCCACTTGAGCAGCGGCTTCGGCTACGTCCAGGTCAGTGGCGACACCGTCGGCCAGGCGCAGTTGCGAGAGCTTCAGGCTGTGGCGCGCCACCTCGAGGTTTTGCTCGGTGACGGCGCGGGTGTTTTGCACGCCGCGCAGTTGGATGTAGTCCTGGGCGGTTTCCGCCAGCACCGACAACAGCACCGCGCGGCGGTCGTTTTCGGCGACTTGCAGGGTGGCGTCGGCGGCTTCGGTTTCGCGTTTTACGCGGCCCCAGAAGTCCAGTTCCCAGGCGGCGGAGAAACCCATGTCCCACTGGTTGAACGCCGAGCGGCCGTTCTTGCCCGAGGCATCGCTCAAGCCATCGGCGCTGTTGCGCTGACGCAGGTAATCGCCGGTGGCGTTGACGGTCGGGTAGCGCTCGGCGGTAATCACCTGGCGCGCCGCGCGGCTTTGTTGCAGGCGGCTGCTGGCGAGTTTCAGGTCAAGGTTATCGGTCAGCGCGCGATGGGTAAGCGCGGTGAGCTGCGCGTCGTGGAACACTTCCCACCAGCGCTCTTCCAGCGGGTCGTTGACCGCGTGGCTGGCGGCTTGCCGGCCATGGGGCTCGGTCCATTGGCCGACGGGATTCAGCGGGCGCTGGAAGTCCGGGCCGACGGTGCAGGCACTCAGGGTGAGCAGGCTCAAGGTTAACCAGGCAAGGCGTCTCATTGCTGCGCCACCTCACGTTGCTGGGCGGCGGCGTGGGTGTCGACGCTGGCTTCCACCGACATGCCGACCCGCAGGCGCTCGGTCAACGCCTGGCCGGGCTCCAGGATGATTTTTACCGGAATACGCTGCACCACCTTGGTGAAGTTGCCGGTGGCGTTGTCGGGTTTGACCGAGGCAAATGTCACGCCGGTAGCTGGCGCCAGGCTTTCGAGGTGGCCCTTGAGCACTTCGCCGTCGAGGCTGTCGACCTTCACGTCCACCGTTTGGCCAGCGTGCATGTGGGATAACTGGGTCTCCTGGAAATTGGCCACCACGTAGGCCTCGGCCAGCGGTACCACGGCGAGGATCTTGCTGCCCGGCGTCACATAGGCGCCGACCCGCACCGCGCGCTCGCCGACCATGCCGTCCACCGGCGCGACGATGCGGGTGTACGACAGCTGATAGCTGGCCATTTCCAGTGCGGCCTGGGCACGTTTCAGGCCGCCCTCTGCCGCATCACGCTGGGCGCTGAGGATTTCCACCTGCTTGCGTTCAGCGGCCAGCACCGCCGTGGCATTCGCCAGGCGCGCGGTGGCCTGGTCAATACGCGTCTTGGCTTGCTGGGCGTTCTGTACGGTGCCGGCGCCTACACCCGCGAGGTGGTTGTAGCGGTTCAGTTCGTGTTCGGCAAACGCCACTTCGGCACGATCCGCCGCCACAGTCGCCTGGGCCTGGGCGATCACCGAGCTTTGGCGCTCCAGGGTTGCCGTGGCATTTTTCAGCTGCGCCTGGGCCACCAGCGTATCGGCATCGGCCGCCTGGGCAGCGGCGCGGAAGTCACGGTCATCGATCAGCGCCAGCAACTGCCCGGCCTTGACCCGCTGGTTGTCTTCCACCAGCACTTCCTTGATGAAGCCGGCCACACGCGGCGCCACCAGGGTGTAGTCAGCGGCGACGAAGGCGTCGTTGGTGCTCTGGCGTTTGCTGCCGAACACACCCGGCGCCAGCAGGTAAACCAGCACACCGACGGCAAACACGGTGATGACGGTTACAGCGATTTTGTCTTTGCGTTTCATAACAATCCCTTTGGCTCAGTGAGCAATCAAGTCGGCGCGCGGGGCGGATAAATCCGCGTCGGCATCCAGAAAATCAGCAGGATCAACGCCGCCGCGACACCGGCCATGACGTAGTAGAGATCCGAAGAGGTGAGCACCACGGCCTGCTCGTGCAGCCGATGGGCAAGGCCGGCGGCATCGCTGTCGGCCAGGGGCGAGTTGCCCAGGCTGTCCACCAGCATGGTCGAGTGGAAATGCAGGCGGTGTGTGGTCAGGGCATCGAGCACGCCGGTGGCGACCACGGCGGCC
Source organism: Pseudomonas sp. E6002 (assembly GCF_013385565.1). Lineage (NCBI taxonomy): Bacteria > Pseudomonadati > Pseudomonadota > Gammaproteobacteria > Pseudomonadales > Pseudomonadaceae > Pseudomonas > Pseudomonas sp. E6002. Next base: position 75,684 of record NZ_JACAPT010000003.1, read on the forward strand.
AGGCCTTTGACGGTGTTGAACCACGCCGAGGCGAAAGGCCCGTCCTGGGGCGTGATGCTGCCGGTGGAGAGCATCAGCAGCGGCAACACCGCCATCGGTTGCCCGAAGATCTGCAGCAGTTGCAGCACGTAGAAATCATCGCGAATCCATGCCGACGTAAGTTGCGCCCCGCCCACGCAGGACAGGATCAACATGCTCAAGCCAATGCCCAATACCCAGCGGCAATCGACCCAGCGCAAGTTGCACAACGCCGCCACCAACGGCAGCGCGATCAACTGCGGCAGCGCCATGATCAGCATCACCGGTGCAGTTTGCAGCGGGCGGTAGCCTTGGACCTGGGCCAGGTAGCTGGACGGAATGATGGTCACCGCCAGCAGCACGATCAGCACCCCGGCGAGCACAATCAGCGCGAACGACAGGTTGCGTAGCCCAAGCATCTGCAACTTGAAAAACGGCATCGGGTGCGACCACTCGTTGATCATGAACAGCACCAGCAACACCAGGCCGCCGATCAACAATGAGGTAATCAGCGGCGACTCGAACCAGTCCAGCCGATTGCCCTGCAACAGGCCGATCACCAGCATGCAGATCGCCGGGAACCCCAGCAGCAGACCACGCCAGTTGAACTGCTTGAAGCGCTCCAGGCGCAGCGGGTCCTGGGGCAAGCCGTAGGCCACGGCCGCCATGGCCAGCAGGCACGGCCCGACAATCTGCCAGAACGCCCATTGCCAGCCGACGTATTCGGTCCACATGGCCGCCAGCGGTGTGCCGAGGCTGGGGCCAAAAGTGGCCGTGAGAGCATAGCCGGCGAGGCCGTACAGCTTGACGTTGGCCGGCAGGAACCGCAGGGCCACGGTCATCAGCATCGGCGGCAAGGCGCCACCGGCCAGGCCTTGCACGGTGCGCAGGATCAGCAGGCTTTCGTAGTTCGGTGCGAACGGGCACAGCACGCCAAGTATGGTGAACAGGCCGATGGCGCAGAGGGTGAAACGGCGCAGAGAGAACGTCACCGAACACCAGGGTGCAAAGGCCATCGCCGAGACAGAGGTGGCGGTGTAGGCAGCCACCAGCCAGGTGCCTTCGTCGAAGCCGATGTACATCGCACCACGAATATCGGCGAGAGCGACTTTGGTCACCATCTCGTTTAGGCCGGACACCAGTACCGCAAGCAATACGCCCACCAGGCCGATGATGATGCGCGGGCCGAAAACGGGAGGGGTAATGGCGGTCGGTTTGGCTGCGGCCAGGGGTGCGGGAGCAGCGAGGGACGTCATGAACTACAACTCGGAATAGGAAATACCCGAGCAGTTTAATAAGGCTTAGACATGACAAAAAGTGACTTATCGGAAGCTTATAAGTGCACCAGACGCAATGATCAAAATGTAGGCGATCTCTGTGGGAGCCGGGCTTGCCCGCGATTGCATCACCTCGCTATGCCTGAAAAACCGTGTCGCCCGCATCGCAGGCAAGCCAGCTCCCACATTGGCCGAGCTCACTTGCGACTCACGTGGGCTGCGCTTCCTTCCACGTCGCCTCGCAGCATTCACGCATGGTCTCGCGCAGCCATCTATGGGCCGGGTCCTTGTCGAAACGCGGGTGCCAGGCTTGGGTCAGCACCAGGGTCGGCAGGGAAATTGGCAGGGTGAAGGCTCGCAACGGCAGCTTCAGGCGATTGGCGCTGTAGAGCGCTTCCTTGGGCACCGGCAGGATCAGGTCGGAGTCCGGCAGCATGAACATCGCGCCGTGAAACCCCGGGGCGATCATCGCGACTCGGCGTTCCAGCCCCTGGGCGTTCAGGGCGGTGTCGATGGGCCCCCGGGCAATGCCGCGGCGGGAGATGCTGATATGCGAATAGCTGGCAAACCGTTCGGCGGTGATTTCTCCATCGAACAACGGGTGCCCTTCCCGTGCCAGGCCGACGAAGGTGGTGGTGAACAGGTTCTGCACCTTCACTTCCGGAGTGATCGGCATGGTGTTGCCCACCCGCAGGTCGAGACGGCCTTCACGCAGGGCCTCGTCATCGGTGTCGCCTTCCGGCACGAAGCGCAGTTCGCACAGCGGTGCCATGCGTTCCATGGTGTCGAACAGCCGACCGCCATACACTCCGACAAAAAAGTCATTGGCCCGCACGCTGAAGCGCCGGCGCAGGGTGCGCAGGTCCACTTCGTCCGCCGAGCGGAACAGCAGCGCCGCTTGCTCCACCACGCTGCGCACCTGGCCTTGTAGCTCCAGGGCCTTGGGCGTCGGTACCAGGCCGCGACCGGCGCGCACCAGGATCGGATCGCCCACTGCCTCGCGGATGCGCGTGAGGGTGCGACTCATGGCGGCCGGGCTCAGGTTCATCCGCCGCGCGGCGCCTACCACACTGCCCTCGTCGAGCAAGGCGTCGAGGGCGACCAGCAGGTTCATGTCCGGTAATTGCATGCCAAGCACTCGTGATGGGTTGGGAGTGAACTTGGCGCAATCGTAGCAGACTGTGGTGAGGGAGCTTGCTCCCGCTGGGCTGCGAAGCAGCCCCAAAATTTGCAATCGAGACTTTTCTGAAAGAACGCGGTGATGTTATTGGGGCCGCTTCGCGGCCCAGCGGGAGCAAGCTCCCTCGCCACAGGGTTGGTGTTTCAGTCAGCGTTGCATACCCCAGCGCTTCACGGTGACCCGCTCCAGGGTGTCGAACACCAGGTTCTCCACCAGCAGCCCGATCAGGATCACCACCGCCAGGCCGGCAAACACTTTGTCGGTGTACAGCTCGTTGCGGTTCTGGAAGATGTACCAACCCAAACCGCCTTTGCCGCTGGTAGCACCGAACACCAACTCGGCAGCGATCAACGTGCGCCAGGCGAACGCCCAGCCGATTTTCAGCCCGGCGAGAATCGACGGCAGCGCAGCCGGGATCAGGATGAACAACACGAAGCGCATACCCTTGAGGCCATAATTTCGACCGGCCATGCGCAGGGTTTCGGAGACGCCGAGGAACCCTGAATAGGTGTTGAGCGCCAGCGCCCACAACACTGAATGCACCAGCACGAAGATCAGGCTGTTCTGCCCCAGCCCAAACCACAACAGCGCCAGCGGCAGCAGGGCAATCGCCGGCAACGGGTTGAACATCGAGGTCAGGGTGCTCAGCAGGTCACGCCCCAGTTGGGTCGACACCGCAAGCGTGGTCAGGGCAAACGCCAGCACAATGCCGATCAGGTAACCCTTGATCAGCACCACCAGCGAGATACTGACCTTGCTCAACAACTCGCCACTGGCCATGCCGTCGTAGAACGCGCTCAGTGTCTGCAGGAAGCTCGGCAGCAGCAGGTCATTGTTCTGATAACGGGCAGCCGCTTCCCAGAGGATCGCAAGCACGATCAGGATCAGGCTTTTACGCAGCCAGCCTTGTTGCCACAGGCGCTGGCGCCACGGCAACTCGCGCTCTACGCGTACACCGGGCAACGGTTCGAGAGTGATTTCATATTCCTGGCGCATGGTGCAAGCCCTTCAATAAGCGATGCAGATATCGGCGAAACCCAGTTCGGTTTCCACCTCGGGCGCTTCATCAAACAGCAGCCGATGAATGCGCCGCGCCGAAGCCTGGAACTCCACACCGCCGAGGCTGTGCAGGTCGTATTGATGGCTGTGGATTTCCGCCCGCACCCGCCCCGGGTGCGGCGACAGCAACAGGATGCGGTTGCCCACCACCAGCGCTTCCTCGATGGAGTGGGTGACGAACAGCAGGGTGAAACGCACCTCTTCCCAGAGCAGCAATAGTTCTTCCTGCATCTTGCGCCGGGTCAGGGCGTCGAGGGCGGCGAAGGGTTCATCCATCAGCAGGATTTTCGGCTGCATGGCCAACGCCCGGGCGATTGCCACGCGGGCTTTCATGCCGCCGGACAGGGTGTGCGGGTAGGCGTCGGCAAAGGCCGTAAGGCCGACTTTTTCCAGGTAGTACAGCGCCCGCTCTTCGGCCTCGCGACGCTTGAGGGTTTTGGACGCCAGCAGCGGGAACATGACGTTCTGCTTGACGGTTTTCCACGGCGGCAGTTGGTCGAACTCCTGGAACACCACGATACGGTCCGGCCCTGGCTGCTCGACTTTTTGCCCGAGCAGACGGATCTCGCCTTCACACGGCTTGATAAAGCCGGCGATGGATTTCAATAGTGTGGATTTGCCGCAGCCCGAAGGCCCCAGCAATACAAAGCGGTCTGCCGGATCGATCGCGAAGCTGACCTGGTGAGTGGCGCGCACCACCCGTTCGGGCGTGCGGTATTCAAGGCTGACTTTATCCACCGAAAGCAGTGCTTCGGTGGTGGTCGGGTTGCTGGCCGTGTGGCCTTGCAAGGGCGCGTTCATGTCAGCTCCCTTGCAGCGGCTTGGCGTCCTGGAAGAAGTAATCCTTCCACGATTCGGGTTTGTTTTTGATCGCGCCGACGCGGTAGAGGAATTCCGCCAGCGGGTAGGTGTTTTTCGGTGTGACGCTGAATTCGAACTGCGGGTTTTCGATGATTTTCAGCAGCTCGGCGCGGTCGATCTTGGCCTTGGTCACGCGGATGTAGGTATCGGCTGCGGCGCCTTTGTCGTTCTGGGCAAACTGCGCCGCTTCGGTCAGCGCCTCGACGAACGCCTTGTAGGTTTTCGGGTTGTCGTTGCGGAATTTCTCGGTGGCGAACAGCACGGTCGGCGAGTTAGGCCCGAGGATGTCATAGGAGTTGAGCACCACATGCACGTTCGGGTTGGTCAGGGCCTGCTCCTGGAACGGCGGGTTGGAGAAGTGCCCGGTCAGCTCGGTGCCACCGGCAATCAGCGCAGCCGTGGCATCCGGGTGCGGGACGGCGACGGTGTACTTGTCGAGTCGATTGAACTCCTTGTCACCCCACTGCTTGGCAGCGGCGTATTGCAGGAAGCGCGACTGCACGGACACGCCCACTGCCGGTACGGCAATGCAATCTTTTTCGGTGAAGTCGGCAATGGTCTTGACCTTGGGATTGTTGCTCACCAGGTAGTAGGGGAAGTTGCCCAGGGAGGCGACGGCTTTTACGTTCTGCTTGCCGTGGGTGCGGTCCCAGATAGTCAGCAGCGGGCCAACGCCGGCCCCGGCGATGTCGATGGAACCGGAGAGCAGCGCATCATTGACGGCTGCGCCGCCGGACAGTTGCGTCCAGTCGACCTTGATGTCGATGCCTTCCTGCTTGCCGTATTTTTCGATCAGGTTCTGGTCGCGCACCACGTTGAGCAACAGGTAGACGATGCCAAACTGCTCGGCGATGCGAATCTCGCCTTCGGCCTGGGCGGCGGCAGGCGCCACAAGACTGCCGGCCAGCAGGCTGACGCCCAGGCCGACCGTCGCGGCCAGGCGCGCAAATGGGGTTTTCTTGGACATGGTCATGCTCCGGGTCAGAAAGGCGCGTCGCCCTGGATGGTGGTGCGGTACAGCTTGCGCCGCAGGTGGCTGGGGCAGCCAGCCGCCAGGTGGATCAGCGAGCGGTTGTCCCAGAACACCATGTCGTGGGGCTGCCACTGATGGCGGTAGATGTTTTCCGGCAGCACGCTGTGGGCGTACAGCTGGGCAAGCAGGTCGCGGCTTTCGTCTTCCGGCAGGCCGACGATACGGGTGGTGAAGCCCTCGCTGACGAACAGCGCCTTGCGGCCGTTTTCCGGGTGGGTGCGCACAATCGGGTGTACCACTTCCGCCACTTGAGCGAGTTGCTCGGGCGTGAGGGTCGGGCGCCAATTGCCTTCGAATTTGGTTTCGCTGTAGCGTGCGGTGTAGGAATGCGCGGCGCTGCGGCCTTCGACCGCCTTGCGCAAGGGCTCGGGCAGGTTGTCCCAGGCTTTATGCATGTCGGCGAACAATGTGTCGCCACCCTCGGACGGCAGCTCCTGGGCATGGAGCATCGAGCCCAGGCTCGGCAGCTCCTTATAGGAGAGGTCCGAGTGCCAGAACTTGCCGGCGTCTCCCAGGCCGATGGATTGGCCGTTTTCGATGATGTTGGAGACGATCAGGATTTCCGGGTGGTTGGCCAGCAGGAATTGTTTGAGCACATGGATTTGCAGCACGCCGAAACGGCGGCTGAAGGCGATCTGTTGCTCGGGGGTGATACGTTGGTCGCGGAAGACCACGACGTGATGGTCCAGATGCGCGCGGTGAATGCGTGCGAAGTCCTGGTCGCTGACCGGGCGGGCCAGGTCCAGGCCTATGATTTCGGCGCCGACGCTGCCGGGAAATGGACGGATCTCGAAGGTTTGTGTGGTGTCGGTCGCTGTTGGAACAGTAGAGGTGGCAGACATGAGTTCACTCCCGTGCAGTCAGGAGAGTGACTTTATAGTCATAAGAACCGCATTTTAAATACCGTTAGTGAATATCGATATGCAGCAATACCGCTGTTGGCCCGACTCCCGGGAATAAAATGTGCACGACGGACCTTTAGCCTGTAAGACCTGACAAATGGGAGCTGTGGGCCCGAAGAACACGCTGTTGAGTCGCTTACAAGCCGAAACCTTGCCCGTTTGACAAGCTTGTGGACAATCTCTAGTGTGCATTGGATCCAATTAGCCACCTCACCTTGAAAAGGAGGATAGCGTAGTCGTGACGCAGAAGCCGAACCCTTTGAGCAGCATCCAGATCAGCGGGCCTATCCCCGCCCATCTCGCCCGCTCCGTGATTGAAGAAACATTGCGCAACGCCATCCTGGATGGCCGCTTGCCCTGTGGCACCGCCATGCGTCAACAGGAGCTGGCCAGCTTGTTCGGGGTCAGCCGGATGCCGGTGCGCGAGGCATTGCGTCAACTGGAAGCCCAATCGCTGCTGCATGTGGTCACCCACAAAGGCGCGGTGGTGGCGCCACTGATCGAGGACCACTCGGCGGAAACCTACGCCCTGCGCATACTCCTCGAATCCGAAGCGCTGCGCTTGTCGATTCCCCTGCTCACGCCCGATGACATCACCCAGGCTGGCGCCTTTATCGACGCGCTGGAACGGGAAAGCGACTACACCGAAATCGGCCGCCTCAACCGCCTGTTCCACATGGCGCTATATGGCAAGGCGGGCAATCAGCGGTTGCTCAAGCTGGTTGAACACGGCTTGAACGAAGAGGAACGTTTCCTGCGCTTCAACCTCGAGGCCATGGGCCTGGGCAAGACGTCCCAGGAAGATCACCGCGAACTGCTCGACCTCGTGGCGCAAAAGAAGGTCGACGAAAGCATCCTGACCCTGCGTAACCACCTTACCCGCGGCATGGAGGTAATTACGGGTTACCTCAAAAGTCTTGAAGAGACTGAACAGAACGCTGCGCTGTAAATTCCGCGTGGAACTGAAACGCCTCCCTCGACCACAAAGCGCTGCAAAGTGACGCTGGCCGACGGAGGCCAGTGCACCACCATTACTCCCGTTAAACCATTAAGCCCAAAGAAAACTTCACACACTCCGCAGAGCGATCCAACTACCGCAATATTCCAACTCGAAAAACTTATAAAACTAAAAACACCTGAATACTTAATCAGATTATTACCAACACTCCAATTCTCCCAATCGACAGCGTGAATCCATGCTCGGTGCGTCACTGCGCGTGGCGTACCTTTAAATAAAGCCTTGGTATTTTGTCACAGCATGCTGCTTGCCAGTAACAGTGTCAGCCTCGTACAGGGCTGCCTGTTATCAAGGCACCCGCGCATCCGTGAAAACCAATGTTTATTTGTCGCTAAAGCACAACGCTTTTATCAGGGAAGAGACACGACTTATAGGCATCAACATGTTCCAGCACTCACACCTGCTTAAACAAAAAAAGCAGAAGTTACATATCCATCCAATATTCAAATATATAAATACCCTTCCAAAGTTGCAGTACTTTATGGAAAACCACGTATTCGCCGTGTGGGACTTCATGACACTCACCAAACGCCTGCAACATGACCTCACCGGTATGCGCCTGCCCTGGTTACCGCCAACGGACCCGCAAGCGGCTCGCCTGATCAATGAGATCGTATTGGGCGAAGAGTCGGACGCGTATCCCGGCCATGGGCACGGCAGCCACTTCGAGTTGTACCTGGAAGCCATGCGTGAAGTCGGCGCGAGCACGGCGAACATCGAGCGGTTCGTCAGCCTGCAGCGTGACGGCAACGATGCAGAAACGGCCCTGCAAAAAATCGATATCCACCCGTCCGTGGCCCGGTTCGTCAGAAGTACCCTGCAGGTTGCCCTGGACGCACCGACGCACTGCGTGGCGGCTGCCTTTCTCCACGGGCGCGAGAGCGTCATCCCGGCGATGTTCAAGCGCATCCTGGAGGAGTGCGAGGTGCTCCATCGCCAGGCGCCCACCTTCTGCTACTACCTCAAGCGCCACATGGAGATCGACGCCCAGGAGCATGGCCCGGCGGCAACGCAATTGCTGCAACGCCTTACCCTCGGCGACCCAAGCCGCGAGCAGCAAGCCGACAGTTGCGCCCTCGGCGCCGTGGAAAGCCGCCTGGCCTTATGGGATGGGTTGCATAGGTGCCTGCCGGAGATGAGCGCATGAACCCTGCCGACTACCGCTCATTTGCCGACGACTGGGAGCGCCGCGCGACCATCCGCACACGCCCGCGGCGGCGGCTGGAAAACGATCAGAAACTGATCTACCCCCTGAGCCGACAGCCCCTGGTGCTGAGCGCAACCTTTATCGACCAATGCCCGCAGTGCCGTGATTTTGTCTTGCTGCAGACGTTCTACAAGTTCATCAACGACGTGGTGATCTTTGAAACCGAGATCGTCGACAAGACCGCCCGCAGCATCGCCAAGAATCGCTTTTCGGTGCCCTTCCCGCTTGCCTGTCGCTACGACGCCATGACCGTGGTGGTAGACGAGGATTACCACGCCCTCGTCGCCCTCGATTTCATGCAACAGACCATCGAGATGACCGGGATCCCACCCCTTGAACTACCCGCGCAAATCGAGCTGAGCCGCGCCTTGCCTGCCGCACTGGCGCTGGCGCCCGAACACCTGCGCGATGCCGTGGAACTGATTGCCGTGGCCATCGCCGAGAACACCGTGACCCATGACGTGGCAGCGTTTTCCAAGGACGACAGTGTCAAGCAATCCATCCGTGGGTTGATGGCCGACCACTTGTTTGACGAGGGCCGCCACGCGCTTTTCTGGACGCGCCTGGTGCGTATTTATTGGCAGTCTGCAGACGCCGCGGACCGCGACTGTATCGCCCGGATCCTGCCGGTTTTTCTCCAGCATTACCTGACCCACGACCTGCAGAAAAACTTCGACCTGCACTTGATCGAGCACCTGGATGTCAGTGACGGCACGCGCTCTGCGCTGCGCACTGAAGTGCAGGCGATGGGCTTTCCCATTACCCGCCAGCACCCGTTGATCGGCAATATCATGGGCTTCCTGAACCACAGCGGCCTGCTGCAAACGCCGAGTGTGGTTGGGGCGCTGGATGCCTTTCTTGCGGCGCCAGGAGGGCACCCATGAGGCACCTGAAGATTGGGCTGGCGGGCTTCAGCGCGGCGCTGAATGAACTGGGTGAGACATTGGCGCAATACGGTCATGGGGTGGTGCGAGCACAGGATGTCACCCACCTAGTAGACCTGCTGATTGATGACGGTAGCGAGGAGGTTCCGCCCGGCGTGACGTGCACAGCCTTGATGAGCCTGCGCGTGGGTATGGGAGCGTTGACCGACTGTGGATTGCCGGCCCTGCAGTTCAGGTGTTACGCCCACTCACGGCGACTCCTGACAACCCTGGAGGTTGCCGGAGAAGCCTGTGGCAATGGTCAACGGCTGCGTCAACACGCAGTAAGCAGCCTGGTGGAGTGGGTAGCCCAACAGGTGAGTGGGTTCTCCCGGGACCCGGGCTATTTCTCGCAGGCGGCCGTCGCCTCTGATGATCCGGAACACGGCCTGCAAGCGCTCGCATCCCTGGCGTACCTGCATCGTTTTAACCTGACGGCCGATTTGGTTCTGCTGCAGCAAGCCCAGGTACCCCTGATCGAACGATTGGAAAACAGTCTGCAAACCTTCGCCGACCGGCTGGCGTTGAACATTGCCGGCAGCGGGCTGACTTACCGACAGTTGCATCGCCAGAGCCTGGCTATCCAGCGCCGTCTGCGACTTCTGCTTGGGCCCCACGACACACCGCCGGTAATCGGCGTTTGCCTGGGCAAATCCCTGGAGCTGTACGCCAGCATTCTCGCGGTACTCGCCTGCGGTGCGGTGTACCTGCCCCTGGAGCCGGGCCACCCGCTGCAACGCCAGCGAGCGATGCTGGAAAACGCCGGCGTCTCGGTGCTGCTGGATGATGGCAAGCATCCACTGCGGGACGGGTTTTGTGCATTGGATGTAAGTGCCGTCGACACTCCCGACACCTCGCTGCCAATGCCCCAGCGCCCCGCCATGGACGACCCTTGCATGGTGCTCCACACCTCGGGCACTACCGGCCACCCCAAGGGCGTGCTGCTCAGCCAGCACAACCTGGCCCATTTCAGCGCCTGGTTCGGGGGTCATGTGCAGCTGAGCGAACACAGCCGGGTCTTGCAGTTTTCGCCCTTGAGTTTTGACTCGTCCCTGATCGATATCTTCCCGAGCCTGATCGCGGGCGCCGAGCTGATCGTGCCCAGTGAGGACCAGCGACGCGACCCGCAGCAACTGGTGGAGTTGATCCGACAACAGCGCGTCACCCACGCCTTCCTGCCGCCGGCGCTGCTGAGCATCCTGCCGCTGGATCAACCCCTGGGCCTGGCGCACCTGATGACCGGAGGCGACGTGTGCGAGCCCTATGTCATCGAGCAGTTGGCAGGCCAGTGTCGCCTGCACAATTTCTACGGGCCCACCGAAGCCACCGTGCTGGTGACCAGCCACACGTTGCAGCCGGGCGACAGCAATCGCAACCTCGGCACGCCCATCGCCAACAGCCAGGTACTGATCCTCGACGAGCACCTGCAACCGGTGGATGAGCAGGTGTTGGGCGAACTGTACATCGTCGGTCCCGGCGTCAGCCTGGGTTACCTCAACCAGCCGCGTCAGACCGCCGAGCATTTCGTCCCCCTGGAGTTGCCCGACGGCCAGACCTTGCGGGCCTACCGCACAGGCGACCTGGCGAAGTGGACCGCTGCCGGCATCGAGTTGGTCGGGCGCCGGGATCAGCAGGTGAAGATCCGTGGGTTCCGGGTCGAACCGCAAGAGATCGAACATTGCCTGCGCAGCAGTCAGCTGTTTCGCCAAGTGGCGGTGGTGATTGACCGTGAGCGGCGAATCCTGGCTTTTGTTGCTCAGCCCGAAACACAAGACGCCCTGCCTGCACTGACGCAGCATGCCCGGCAAACACTGCCGGACTATTTGCGGCCAACCCTGTGCACGGAACTTGCGAGCATGCCGTGCACCCCCAACGGAAAGGTCGACCGCCAGGCATTGCTGGCGTTACCGACTCCAACGCTGCCGGCCATCATTCACGGCGAACCGCACACGCCCATGCAAGTGCAGTTGCTCAACCTGTGGAGCGAGTTGCTGGGCATGCCGGTCACGCAGCTGTCGGCCGACGAGAGCTTCTTCAATCTTGGCGGCCATTCCATCCTGCTGTCGACGATGCTGCTGCGTATCCGCGAGCAGTTCGGGCGCAGCCTATCCCTAAGTCGGTTTTTTGAAACCCCCACGGTTCGTACCCTCGCTACGCTGATGGGGGACGACGCACCACCCGAAGCACCGACCGGCCAGGCTACCCAGGATGCGCTGCGTGAGCTGCATGTGCAGACATTGCCGGCTGAACAGGCGGGCGAACGTCGCCGGGTGATCGTGACCGGGGCCAACAGTTTTCTCGGGGTGCATATCGTCGAGGCACTGTTGGCCGAGGGTGCACTTGAAGTGGCGTGCCTGGTGCGCGAACGGCCCGGACATTCGGCGACCGCGAGGTTTGCCGAGGCCCTGCGAGAGTACCGTCTGGAACACCTGGACCTGAGCCGGGTGCAGGTGTATGCCGCCGACATCAGCCAGCCGCGTCTTGGCCTGTCGAGTGAGGTGTATGACTACCTCGCCGGGGAGTTCGGCGTGTTGGTGCACAACGCCGCCCACGTCAATCATGTGATGGATTACGCCACCCTGGCCAAGGACAACGTCGAACCGGTGCTGGAATGCCTGCGTCTGTGTGAAACCCGGTGCAAGAAGGTCTTCAATTTTATCTCGACGCTGTCGGCCGCCAGCACTATCGACGCACATGGCCAGGTACTCGAAAACCCCGCCGCGGCCACCCCGCCGCTCTACATCCAGAATGGCTACAACCTGTCCAAATGGGTTGCCGAACGCTTGCTGGGACGCGCCGCAGCGCAAGGTGCCTGGGTCAATATCCATCGCCCGGGGAACATCAGCTTCAACAGCCGCAGCGGAGTCTGCGAGCCACAGAAGAATCGCCTGATGTTGATGCTCAAAGGTTCACTCCAACTGGGCCTGGTGCCGCACCTTGAGTTGAATTTCGACCTGATGCCGGTGGACTTTCTCGCCCGGTTTATTGCGTTCCACAGCAGCCGCTGCCGTGCTGGAGGGACGGTGTTCAACCTGCATAACCCGCAGCCCCTGAGCTGGGAAACCTACGTCGACGCCTTTCGCCAGGCAGGCCACGCATTCGAGCTGGTGAGCGTGGCTCACTGGCAACGTCACCTGCACACAGTGGACAGCCGCAATGCGCTGTTCGGCGTACTGGGCTTCTACCTCAACGGGGTGGGCGAGGACATCGGCGATACCTCGATGATCCGCCATGACAACGCACGACGCGGCGTCGAGCAGATGGGCGGGCGCTACCCCGAAAAAAATCCGGCGCTGTTACGCAAGGGCTGCGAGTACCTGCGCAGCACCGGTTTCCTGTGACCAGGCTCTCAATTGAAGGAAGACCTTATGAAACCCGATACGTTGATTCGCAACCCTTGCGCCAAACCTGTGGTGTCCTCAGTTGTGGTTGCCTGTGATGCCGCCGGTGCGTGGGCGGTGGTCGGTGACTTTGGCGGATTTGCTCGATTCATCCCCGCCTTGTCCCACATCGAAATCACTGGTGCGGGCGCGGGATCGCTGCGCAAGAAGTTCTTCCACGATGGACACCTGGTGGTGGAGCAACTCAACAGCCGCGACGAGCAGGCCATGCGCATGACCTGGACCACCATCTACAACACCTTGGGCGTAGCACGGTTGTGGGCCGCCATGGATGTCGAACCGTTGGGAGCAGGATCCTCACGGGTGACCTGGACGATCATCGCCGAGCCGGTTGAACCTGACGCGGAGGGATTTGAGCCGTTTGTGCAGGCATTCGCCGACGGTGCGCTGGCGAATGTGCGAGCGATGTTTGGCTAAAGGAGACAGGAGCGAGCAGGCTCGCTCCTGTGTGTTCATCGATCAGATTTTGAAACTGTCGACCAACTGCTTCAGGCGGTTGGCCTGTTGAGACAAGGCGTCGCAATCCTTCAAGGTTTCGTTGAGGTTGGCCACGCCCTGCTGGTTCAGCAGGTTGATCTGGTTGATGTCGACGTTGAGGGTTTCCACCACGGCGGTCTGTTCCTCGGTGGCGGCCGCTACCGACTGGTTCATCCCGTCGATCTCGACGATCCGCTGCGTCACGCTGACCAGGCGTTCACCGGCCTGGTTGGCGACCTCGACGCTTTCTTCACTCGAGGTCTGGCTGGCGTTCATCGTGGTCACGGCCTCACGCGAGCCAATCTGCAGCGAGGTGATCATTTTGTGGATCTCTTCTGCCGACTCCTGGGTGCGGTGCGCCAGGTTGCGTACTTCATCCGCCACCACGGCAAACCCACGCCCGGCCTCACCGGCACGTGCCGCTTCAATCGCGGCGTTGAGGGCCAACAGGTTGGTTTGCTGGGAGATGCCTTTGATCACGTCCAGGATGTGGCCGATGTTGTCGGTGCTGGCGTTCAGGGTTTCAATCTGCGTGCAGGACAGGCTGATTTTTTGCGAAAGCTCCGACATCGCCAGGATGGTTTTCTCAACCACCTTGCGCCCATCATCGGCCTGCTCACTGGCACCGCTGGCGTGTTGCGAAGCATCAGCAGCGTTGCGCGCGATTTCCTGCGTGGCGGCCCCCAGTTCGTTGATCGCTGCGGCCACGCTGTTGGTGCGCGCGCTTTGTTCGTCGGAACCGATGATCGACGCATTGGACGAGGCCATTACTCGCTGGGACAGGTCGTGCACCTGGCGCGTCGCCGAGGAAACTTCGGAAATCGACGCGTGAATACGCTCGACGAATTGGTTGAAGGCACTGCCCAAGTCACCGAACTCGTCCTTGCTTTCCACTGTCAGGCGGCGGGTCAGGTCACCCTCGCCCTGGGCGATGTCCTGCATGGCGCGGCCCATGGTGGTCAGCGGGCGCATCAAGACCTGGATCAGGACGCTCAGGAACACGGCAATGGCGGCAACCGCAATGAACATGGCGATCAATGCCGAGGTGCGAAACTTACCCAGCGGTGCGTAGGCTTTGTCTTTGTCGATCGACAGGCCGATGTACCAGTCGGCATTCGGCAACCCGCTGATCGGGGTGAAGGACAAAATCCGTTCCTGGCCATTCAAGACCACTTCCTGGCTGAGCTTCTCGATGCGCACGTTGGTGCCGGGATAGATGTCCTTGAGGTTCTTCATCACCTGGTCCTGGTCCGGGCTGACGATCACCTGACCATCACCGCTGACCAGGAATGCATGGCCGATGCCGCCGAAATCCACCGAGTTGATGATCTTCACCAGGGTTTGCAGGCTCAGGTCACCGCCGACCACGCCAAGCAGTTCGCCATTCTTTTTCACCGGCATCGCGATGGTCACGATCAGCCCGCCTACCGCAGCCATGTAGGGCGGTGTAAGCATGGTCTTGTCGGCTGCGACAGCTTGCTTGTACCAGGGACGCTGACGCGGATCGTAGCCGTCGGGCATTTTGGCGTCGGGACGCTGGGTGAACACGCCGTTGGTGGAACCGACGTAGGTGAACTGGAAGTTGGAGGTAAATGCCGACTGGTCGACCAACCCCGGAAGATCGGCAGAGCTGCCTTGATGGGCCACGTTTTGCGCGAGGCTTTCCAGTACCAGCACCCGCCCGCTGAGCCAGTTCTGCACGCTGCTGGCGGTGAGTTCACCGGATTGCTGAATGGACGACTCCAGGTTTTGCCGGATGGTATTGCGCTGCAAGTAGTCGTTGTAGAACGTGAATAACGCGAAGGCCAGAACCACTACGCCTGACGCGGCCAACAGAATTTTATGACTGAACTTGAGATTCATTTCATTGACTTCTTTTTGCCAAAAGGGGGTGAGCGTGCCGGATGCAACATTCCATGTAACGGTATAGGCAGACTCTGCGACTGCTCTATTTCGGTGCACGCATGGCTCGTCAGGCTTTCGGCCAAGGCAGGATAAATCTTAGGAATTTGTGAGAAGCATCTGCTTTTAATGTCAGAAACCGACCAGTGGTAGCGCTCTAACGTCAGGAGTTGCAAAATTTTTCAGGCTTGTCGACAATGCGACTAATTATCATTTGTGACGCTTTGCCAGGCCGTGTGAATGCCCTCATCCGAGTACGCAGTACAGACGCTTTACAGCAACCATCATGGCTGGCTGAACACTTGGCTGCGCAGCCGTCTGGGTAACGCAGCGGATGCGGCGGACCTGGCCCAGGACACGTTCGTGCGGCTGCTGCAAAAAACCGAACGTTTCGAGCTCAAGGCCCCTCGCGCTTTCCTGCGCACTATCGCGCGGGGCCTGGTGATCGATCATTGGCGTCGCGAAGAAATCGAGCGCGCCTACCTGGAGTCCATCGCGCATTTGCCCGAAGCCTTGGCGCCGAGTGCTGAAGAACGTGCGTTGATTCTGGAATTGCTGGAGTCCATCGCCCGGCTTCTGGACGGACTCAAGCCCAAGGTACGCAAGGCGTTTCTACTGGCTCAATGCGACGGCCTGACTTACAAGCAGATTGCGCAGCAGATGGGTGTATCACTGCGTTCGGTGGAACGCTATGTCGCCGAGGCGCTTTATCACTGTTATGTGCTGCGGTATGAGGCATGACCTCGATGGATAACACCGCGCGCGCAGGAATCGACCCGCAGGTGGTCAAGCAGGCCATCAGTTGGATGCTGCGCCTGCGTAACAATCGCGCCAATGTCCGCCTGAAGGCGCAGTGCGAGCACTGGCGCGAGGCTCATCATGAACACGAGTTGGCCTGGCAACGCGTGCAGGCACTGCAGCATGAATTAAGCAGCCAGTTGGCGGCGATTCCCGGGGCCCATGTGGCGCTGGAGAACAGTGCCCAGCGCCTTGGGCGCCGGCAGGCATTGAAGGTATTGTCCGGCGTGCTGTTGATGGGTTCGGCGGCCTGGGTCAGCCGAGACCTCACCGGCTGGCAGCGTTGGACCTCTGACCTGGCTACCACCACTGGCGAACGCCGTAGCGTGCAACTACCGGATGGCACGCGCCTGCAGCTCAATACCGATAGCGCAGTGGACCTCGACTTCAACCCGCAACAACGCTTGATCACATTGGTGCGCGGGGAAATCCTGGTGACCTGCGGCGCCGCGGCGACCGCCCCCCTGCTGGTTCGCACCCGCCATGGTTTGTTCGAAGGAATAGACGGGCGATTTGTGGTGCGCCAGGACAGCGATTGCACACGTCTGAGCGTCGCGTCAGGCAACGTGGCGATTCATTCACCGCATACCGCCGACGGGCTTTTCACTCAAGTGCATACAGGAGAAAGCTATCTGGTGCGTCAGAATGCGGCCGCTCTGGCGCCGCCTTCGGATATGGATACAGGGGCCTGGGCCGACGGATTGATCGTCACCCGCAACATGCGTCTTGCCGACTTCCTGGCGGAGGTGGGGCGCTATCGCCATGGTTATCTGGGCTGCTCGAGCGATATCGCAGATTTGCGCTTGTCTGGTGTTTTTCGCCTGGAGGACACCGAGAAACTATTGGCGATCCTTCCGCAGACGCTGCCTGTGCGCCTGCGCTATCGCACCCGCTGGTGGGTGAGCCTGGAGCGTCAGGCCTGATTATTTTTGGCGTGCCTGATTTATTTTTGGCGGCTTTTTTCCGTGAGTCCGGCTTAGACAGTAAGCAATTCAATCTGCCTTCAGCGACCTCTACGGATCTCGATAATGACTGTGCGTTTTTTCAGCAACTCTCCCTCTTCCTACCCTTTGCTCGGCAAAGCCGTACGCGCAGCATTGCTGTCGACCACGATGGGCATCGGCTTGCTGCCAGTGGCCGGTGTCGCGGCTGATAGCGGGGTCGAACGTATCAGCCAGCGCTATGACATCCCGGCAGGCGCGCTGAGCGATGTGCTCAATCAGTTTGCCCGTCAGGCAGGCATCACCCTTTCCAGCACGCCTGCGCAGACTCAGGGCCGCCAGTCTCCCGGACTGCACGGGGAGTACTCGGCCGAACAGGGCCTGAGCCAATTGCTCAACGGCTCAGGCTTGCAGGCGCAGGCCCAGGACGACGTGAGTTTCGTGTTGCAGGTCCAGCCCGAGAGCGAGGCGCTGACCTTGCCGACCACCGACATCAAAGGCTTCGCCCTGGGTAATGCCCTGGGCAGCATGGAAGGCTACAACGCGACCCACAGCCAGATCGCCACCAAGACCAGTACCGCGCTGCTGGAAACGTCTCAGACGGTTTCAGTGGTGACCCGCGAGCAGATGGACGACCAAGGCTCGCAAACCGTTGCCCAAGCCATGCGTTACACCCCTGGCGTGCTGACCAACCCTTATGGCGCCACTCACCGCTATGACTATGTGGCGATGCGTGGTTTCAACGACGGTTCGGTGGATAACATCTACCTGGACGGTTTGAAATCCATGGGTGACAGCGGAACCTACAGCACCATGCAGGTGGACCCGTATTTCCTCGAGCGCGTAGATATCCTCAAAGGACCGTCATCGGTGCTCTACGGGCGCAGCTCGCCGGGTGGGCTGGTGGCGTTGACCAGCAAGAAGCCATTGTTTGAGCCATACCATCAGGTCCAGGCCACGATAGGTTCCCAAGGGCAGCGAGGCATGGGTTTCGACTTCAGCGGCCCGGTGGATGACGACAAGCGCATTGCTTACCGACTGACCGGGCTTGCAGACAAGTCCGACACGCAATTCGACCATGCCAAGGAAAAACGCTACGCGCTGGCACCCACCTTGAGCATCGACTTTACCGATGACACGTCCCTCACACTCCAGGCTTACCTGCAGCATGACCCCGACGGTGGCTACCACGGAGGCATGCCGGCAGATGGCGCGTTGCACCAGCGCAACGGCCAGCGGATCTCCAACCACTTCTTCGAAGGCGAGCCGGGCATTGATGGGTACAAGCGTGATCAACAGTCGTTCGGCTATCAGTTCGAGCATCGCTTCAATGATGTTTTCACGGCGCGGCAGAACTTTCGGTATCTGGACTCCAAGGTCCGGCTGGACCAGGTGTATGCCTATGGCTGGACCACGCCCACCAGTAATGAGCTGAATCGCTACTACTCAGGCGGTGACGAAAAGCTGCATGCGTTCATCATCGACAACATGCTGCAGGCTGAATTTTTTACCGGCGCGACCAAGCATACGGTGTTGATGGGGGCGGACTATCAGCGGCGCAAAACCGTCGTGGACTGGAGCAGCGGCTCTCTTGCGCCAATCAATGCGTTCAACCCGGTGTATGGCAATTCCGAGATCAGCTATTACAGCCCAACCAGTTATCTGCGCCGGCTCGAGCAGACCGGCGTTTACCTGCAAGACCTGATTGAGATGGACAAGTGGCGGTTCTCCCTCGGGCTGCGTCAGGACTGGGTTGAGACCTCCGATGAAAATCGCATTGCCGAAGCGGGACGACCGCTGGGCACAGAGATCAGTGATAAACGTACCAAACTGACCGGCCGGGCCGGAGCGCTCTACTTGTTTGATAACGGTCTCGCGCCCTACGTCAGCTATTCCGAATCCTTCAACCCGAACTCCTATTCGGACAGTGCCGGCAATCCCCTTGCACCTACCGACGGCACCCAGTGGGAAGTCGGCTTGAAGTATCAGCCGCCGGGTACCGACAATTTGTTCACGGCCTCGCTGTTCCGCATCGACCAGGAAAACCTGGCGACCAAACTGCCGCAGGAAAACTTCTATCGCGCGGTCGGCGCTGTGCGCTCCCAGGGCCTGGAGCTGGAGGCGCATATGCAGTTGACCGACCATCTCAAATTGTTGGGCAGCTATACCTTCACCGATATCGAGTATTCGAAGTCGATGGTCAGCACGCTGAGTACTGCGGACAACGTGATCGAGAACAAGGGGAACTCGCCGACGCAGGCGCCGCGTCATATGGCGTCGGTATGGGCAGACTACAAGTTCGATAGCGGCGCACTGGATGGCCTGCGACTCGGTGGTGGTGTTCGTTATGTCGGCTACAGCTGGGCAGATGCGGAGAACACCATGAAGGTGCCCGCCTACACGCTGTTTGATGCCTCGATGGGTTATGACCTTGGCAAGGTTGGACTGAAGGGTGTGGATGTACGCCTGAATGCCAACAACCTGACGAACGAGTCGTACGTGGCGTCGTGTGCCAGTTTGAACTTCTGCTACCTGGGTGAAGAGCGCAACGTCAGTGCGACGGTGAGCTACCAGTTCTGATCCCTCTCGATTCATACAAAGCCAGTTCCTGATTCCAGGCGCTGGCTTTGTCGTCTTTGCAGGAAATTTTTATGCGCGCATTGCTGGTTTTACTTCATCGCTACATCGGGTTGGCAACGGCGTTGTTTCTGATGATGGCGGGACTCACGGGCAGCCTTCTGGCGTTTAACCATGAGTTGGATGAATGGCTCAATCCCGGCTTTTATGGAGCAACGGCCAAAGGTTCGGCATTGCCGCCAGGTGAACTGGTGGACACGTTGCAGGGGCAGCATCCCAAACTGCAAGTCTGGTACATGGAGTATCCACAAGAGGCCGGTCATACCGCGATGCTGGCGGCAGTTGCGAGAAACGATCCGGCGACGGGCAAACCCTTTGAGGAGCCCAACCAGGTCTTTTACCTGGATCCGGTCAGCGGCGAAGAAATGGGCCGGCGTGTTTGGGGGGCTTGCTGCTTTCAGCGCGAGAACTTCATTCCGTTCATTCTGGAATTTCACTACAACCTGACACTGCCGGGTAATTGGGGTTTGTGGCTGATGGGACTGGTGGCGATCGCATGGGTGTTCGATTGTTTTATCGCGCTGTGGCTGACCCTGCCGAGAGGTAAACCGTTCTGGAAGAAGTGGTCCACGGCGTGGAAGATCAAGGGCGGCCACGCTTACCGGCTGAACTTCGACCTGCATCGTGCAGGCGGGTTATGGCTTTGGCTGTTGTTGCTGCCGATTGCAGTCAGCAGCGTCGCGATGAATTTGCCGAGCCAGGTGTTCAAGCCTGCTGTCTCGCTGTTCTCACCGGTTGAGCCTAGCGTCTATGAGGCCCGTGGCGGGTTACCCGCCGAGCAATTGGGCGTGACACAACTGAGTTATCAACAGGCCTATGAGCGGGCGCTGGAGGAAGGCAAGCGGCTGGGACTGACGGCGGCGATTGGAGAGCTTTACTACAGCTTTGAGTACAACTTTTATGGGGCGGGTTTTGGACAACATGATACCGAGGCCCATGGGAAATCCTGGTTGTTTTTCCACGGGACGGATGGGCGTTTACTGGGGCAGGAAATAGCAGGGCAAGGTACGTTGGGAGAGCGCTTTTATCGGCTGCAACTGCCGATCCATGGGGGCAGGATCATCGGGGTGGCGGGTCAGGTGCTGATTGCGCTGCTGGGAGCTGTGATCGCGATGTTGTCTGCTACCGGGATCTATATATGGTGGCGCAAGTTAATGGCCAGGCGAAGCAGTAAGGCACGCAAAGGGTGAGTCGATTCTAGTTGTTTGCCCAGCCCTTAAACGACAAAACCCCTGTCTGCGCTAGCAGACAGGGGTTTCGGAATTCAATCTTGACGATGACCTACTC
>NZ_JACAPT010000030.1:0-35523 GCF_013385565.1 Pseudomonas sp. E6002
ATACAACCGCGTCCAGGCAAACGGCAGCACACCCTCCAACGAGCCATCCGTAAGGGTCAGCAGCTCTTCACCGGTAACCATCGAAACCGGGCAGCCATTGGTACAGGTATTCGCCGAACAGACCGAAGCATCTCCATTGGGATTTTTCGCCGAAGCAGGCACATCATCCACAGGCTCCTGCTTCACCAACGCCGTGCGCGCCGTCTTCGGCTCCCGCACCATCGGTGCCGGGTTGGAAATCTCGTCCACGCCAGCCTTCAACGGCACCGCCGCAGCCTTCACCGGCACTGCATGACTCTGAAGCGATAACGGCTTAAGCACCTCCGCATGCCTATCCAGCGGGGCCGTACCGCCCAACTTGGCAATCTGTTCCAACCACTCCCGTGCCCGCTCGGACCTGACCTTGCCCAGCACCTGCGCGCCCAGCCGTACCGCCACACCCATACCGCCGGTAGCCCACAGCAACAGCAGGTTGAGCAACACCTCGGTGGTGATTTCCCCGAGCAACTCAAACATGTAGTGCGGCGGCAGCATGCGCATCCAACTGACCATTGCGGACAGGTAGATGAACAGCAGCGGCTCGTCGCTGAGAATCAACAATCCTTTGGCAATCGCCTCATGACTGAGCTTCAGGAGCGCTCCAAGCTCGGCTTGGGAGAGGTACTGCAGGAGCTTTTCGCTGTTGGGCTTGATGTCTGCCAACCACTGGTACAGCTGCGCAATACCGTCCCAGAGGCCGTAAAGCACGTTTTCAAAGCCCCGCGCATAAGCCAGTTGCAGCGAGGTGTAGCGCTCGCCATAACCCGCCTTGGCATAGCTCTCCCATATCGGCTTGAACGTGCTCGTCCACTGACCGCGCAAGTTGCCTTCCAGCGAGCTGATCTCGGACTGATAGGAGGCATACAGTGCCTTGATGTGGTCCCTGGAAACGTTGGGGTAGAAGCTGACTCGATACTGCCGGTCGACGGTGCACTCGGTGACTTCGAGCATGCCGCTGGGGCCGATGGTCTTATGGATGGGATCGCCGAGGGGACCACCGTCTTGCGCGACTTCCTGCAGCATCACCGGCGTATTGCCGATGGGCACGAACCGTGTGCTCTGGAACATGTGCACCAGGGTCAACGGTGAGTTGGCCTTGCAGGTCGCGACGGTGCTGGCGGGATACAGGGAACGGGTGATGGGCGCGACCAGCGAAACCTCGTCGCCGACCTTGAACACCTGCTCGACATCCAGCGCCGAAAAGCTCCAGAAGCTCTCGGCCCACGCGTCGTAGGTGTTCAGGCAATGTGTGAAGTCGTTGAGAACCCCATCGACGTCGCGCGTCTTCGGGTCCATCGCCGCCACGACCAGAAAGCCAATGGCGGGAATCAAGAGGCAGCCCCATCGGGCAGGGCATTAATCGAAAAAAACATCGGCGTTCCCTCGCGCTGTGTGATCAGGCGAGGGACTTTGCAGAGGTTCTCAGGGCAGGGGAGTAGAGGTTATCCGGCAGTTCGGTAGGACGTTTCGTTAAACCTCCGGCAAGGTCGAGCCGCCATCCACCACCAGCGTCTGCCCAGTGATATAGCCCGCCAGGTCCGATGCCAGGAACAGCATTGCCCCGGCAATATCCGACGGTGCGCCCAGCCGTCCCAGTGGCACCCGGCTGGCGATCTGTGCATTTACCTGGTCATCCCCCAGGTTGCCCATGGCCGGGGTTGCGATCATGCCGGGCTCCACACCGTTGACTCGCACATTCAAACCGGCCAGTTCCAGCGCCGCATTGCGAATGAACCCGTTGACCCCGGCCTTCGACGCCGCATAGTGACTCAACCCCGGAAACGCAACCCGCGGCCCCGTGACAGACGACGTAACCAGCACGCAGCCCCGACCCTGACGGCGGAACATCGGCAGCGCCGCCTGGGTCAGCCAGAACAACGCCGAGAGGTTGACCGCCAAGGTACGGCCGAGCATCGCCGGAGTGATCTCGGCAAAGGGCGTCAGCGGAAAATACCCGGCGTTATGCACCAGAATATCCAGCCGCTCCCAGTCGTGCTCCACCCCTGCAATCAGCTCGAAAACCGCAGCCGCATCCGCCAGATCCACCGTCACCGCTTCCACCTGGCAGCCGCGCCCGCACAGCTCCAGCGCGAGCGCCTCTGCCAGTTGCAGGTCGGCGATCATCACCCGCGCGCCCCGCAGGGCAAACGCTTCGACGATGGCCCGACCAATACCCTGGGCGCCACCCGTTACCAATACGTTGCGACCAGTGAAATCCAGGTCTTCATTCATGACGCTGCTCCATACGCGCATAGGCCAGCGTCGGCACATCGACAATGCTTGAGCCCCCGTCCGCCACCAGCGTCGCACCCGTAATGATCGACGCGTCACTGGAGGCCAGGAAGCGGCACACCCTGGCGATTTCTTCAGCGCTGGCCGGCCGGCGCAACGGCACGTCGGCGCACACCCGGTCATAGGCGTGTTGCAGCGTTTCGCCATAAAAGTCCATCAACGGCTGCATCTCCTCATCCGCCATCGGCGTGCGCACCCAGCCGGGGCACACCGCGTTCACCCGCACCCCGCGCGGGCCGTAATCCCGCGCCAGCGAGCGATTGAGCCCGAGCAAGGCATGCTTGGCCGTGGTGTAGCCGCACACCTCGGGCCCGGCAGCCAGTGAGGCAATCGAACCCATCAGCACGATGTTCCCGCCACTTTCCAGCAGCAGCGGCAAACACGCCCGCGCACTGTAGAAGGCGCTGTCGAGGTTGCTGCGCAGCGCCGCTTCCCAGGTCTGCGGGCTGGTGTCGGTGGCGCTGCCCACGCCATGGCCGCCCGCACAGGCCAGCAGCACGTCGATCCGCCCATAGTGCTGGCGAATCTGCGCAATAAAACCCTCCCAGGTCTGCGGGCAGGCCGCATCACCCACCAACACCAACCCCCCGGTTTCCCGCGCGACCTGCTCCAGCGGTTCGCGACGACGGCCGATCAGTATCAACTGCGCACCCTCGGCAGCATACAGCCGGGCGCACGCAGCACCGATGCCCGTGCCGGCCCCGGTGATCACAATCGTGCGCGGCTCAGTCATCAGGATGCTCCGTGCGATTGAGCACCTGGCAGTAGGAACTGATGGGAAAGTTCGATAGTTCATCGAAGGAGGCGTCGGCATAGCCAAAGATCTTGCCGTCGCTGCGGTGTTGCTGCAGGTCGATCAGCACCAGGCCGAGGGTGGGGATGATTTTTTCGCGCCAGACGAACAGGTAGAGCTGGTCGGCGATCTTGTAGTAATCGCAGCGGTCGGTGTCGCACAGGCCTTGCTCGACACCCTTGAGGCATTGCCAGGCGTAGAACTGGTGGTTGAGGTAGATGTGCTCGTAGACCTCGCTCGGGCTGTAGCGATACTGGTTGCGCAGGCCGATCAGGTCGGTGGTTGGTGCGTGGGGGCATTGGCCTGGCTGCCACGGGCGGTCGAGGCTGCCGTGGAGGAATTCCACTTCCACTGAAGTCAGCGGCTTGCCGGCAAGGGCGCGGCTGTAGAGGCCTTCGCGGGTTTGTTCCTGGGTGGGCATGCGCCCGAGCACAGCGGTGAACGAAGCGCTGGCGGTGTCGAGCACCAGGCTGACCGACCAGTCCTGCGTGCCTTCGCGCTTGATGAAATCCACCAGGTACAGGCCTGGGCGCACCGAGGTCGCACGGTAGGTGGCGCTGCCGCTGGAGTGACCGTCGGCCGCGACCCAGGACAGGCTGTCGCGCTCGAACCGGTGCTCGATCTGCCAGCCATTGGCGAAGTGCAGCGTGAAGGCCTTGCCGCTCAGGTCGGCCAGGTTCGGCAGGATAAATGCCTCTGGGGCGAAGCCGTCGGCCAGGGCGCCCACGGTGATCCAGTCAGAAGGGGTGGTCATTTGCGATGCTCCGGTTGGGTGGGTGAACACCACGAATCATCGCGCCCGGGAGCAGGCGCGGGTATCAACCGGATGGTTGAGGCGAACTACAGAAACAGGCTGCCCACCAGCTCGGTACGACTGCTGACGCCGGTCTTGCGAAACAGGTTGATCAGGTGGGTCTTGATGGTGGGCAGGCCGACGTCCAGCTCCTGGGCCAGCTGTTTATTGCTGGCGCCCTGGCGCAACAGCAGGGCGATCTGGCGCTCCTTGGGTGTGAGACCGGCCAGCGCCTCTTCAGTGGGCTGCATGTTGGCCACCGCCAGTTGCAGCAAGGTTTGCAGGGCGTTCAGTTGGGCCAGTTGCTCGCCGGTGAAAGCGCCCTGGTCGGCGGTGCGCAACAGCGAAATCGCCGCCTGGGGCTGGCCGGCCCGCTGGGCGAAAATCTCCACCACATCGACCACGCCATAGCGCCGCAGAAAATCCCCATAGCGCCGGGTATCCCGCGCCGGCTGGCGGGCCATGGCAAGGCCCAGCGGCACCACCGCCAGGCCACTGGACAGGCAGTTGCGCGGTTGCAACGGGTCGAATTGGCGGTAGTTGTCGAGGTAGTCGCGGTGCATTTCGCCGCTCATGCCGTGCAACTGGAAATCCCGGGCTTGCAGCTGGCGGTCGACGCAATAGAACGCGGCCTGGCTGACCGGAATCAAGCGGGTGAAAGCCTGCAGGCACTGGTCGGCGACTTCGTGGGCGGGGAGAGCGTGCATGGGGGGGCACCTGCGCCAGAGGGCTGCCGACGGGTGCCGGCAGCCGGGGCTATCACACCACGGCGAAGTAGTGTTTGACGAAACTTTCGCTGACCACTTCCCACAGCACCGGGGTGCCCTTGGTCACGAACCAGCTGTCACCGGCCTTGTAGCGGGTGCTCTGGCCGGTGGACTCGTCGGTGAGCACCACTTCGCCGGTGACCACGGTGGCCTGTTCGGCAAACGGATAGACCATGCGGAACTTGCCCTGGGTGGTGCCGAAATAGGCGCTGCTGACCGGGTCGGTGGGGGCACCGAAGGTCATTTTGCCGAAGGCCCGGACTTCGCCTTCGAGGATGGTCGAGCCGAGGTCGGCGACGGTGCCCCAGGCGTCGAGTTCGGATAGCTGGATGTCTTTCTTGAGGGTAACGAGGGTCATGGCAGTTGCTCCTGATGAGAAAAAATTAGTGACCAACTGTAGGAGCGAGCTTGCTCGCGAAGGTCGTCAACGATGACGTTGGCGTCCTGGATTAACGCGGCGCCCTTGGGTTTTTCGCGAGCAAGCTCGCTCCTACAGGTGTTTGTCAGCGGCGGCCGTTCCAGTAACCGGAGAGCTGATGCCAGGATTTTCCGGCGGTGAGCAGCAGCGGGCGGATCGCGTCCTTGCCGATGATGGTCGGGCGATGGATCGAGCTGACCAGGTCATACCGCGCCGAGCCTTCGCTCATGCCTTCGGCCAGCACCTTGCAGATGATGTGGCTTGGGGTCACGCCGAAGCCCGAATAGCCCTGCACATAGAACGCGTTGCTGCGCCCGGGCAGGGTGCCGATCTGCGGGAACAGGTTCGGGCTGCAGGCCATCGGGCCGCCCCAGGCCAGGTCGATCTTCACGTCCTTGAGGTACGGGAAAATCTTCAGCATCAGGTTGCGGTTCCAGGCTTTCAAATCGCCGGGAATGTGCTCCACCAAAGGCGTGGCGGCGCCGAACAGCAGGCGGTTTTCGTTGGTGACGCGGTAGTAGTCGATCACCGGGCGAATGTCGCTGTAGGCCCCGCGAATCGGGCTGATACGGTTGATCAGTTCTTCGGACAACGGCTCGGTCATCATCTGGAACGCGTAGGTGTTGATGGTCGAGCGGTGCAGTTCCGGCTCCAGCTTGTTGAGGAAACTGTCGCAGGCCCATAGCAGCTTGCTGGCCTTGACCGAACCGCGGCCGGTGCGCACGGTGATGCGCTCGCCATAACTGACTTCCAGCGCCGGGCTGTTCTCGAAAATCCGCACGCCGTGGCCGGCCAGGGCCTTGGCTTCGCCCAGCAGCAGGTTCAACGAGTGCACATGCCCGCCGCCCATGTGCAGCAGGGCGCTGCTGTAGGCGTCGGAGCCGATGATCTGCTTGACGTCGGAGCCGCCAAGAAAGCGGATCTCGTGTTGGGTGTTGATGGATTTGAAGTCTTTCTCCCAGGCGCGCAGGGTCTTTTCCTGGCGGGCGTTGAAGCCCATGTAGCCATAGCCGTGGCAGAAGTCGGCATCGATGTCGTACTTGGCGATGCGGTTCTTGATGATGTCGGCGCCCAGGTCGCTGATCTCGAAGATCTGGCGCAGGCCGTCTTCACCCACGTCCTTCTTGATCTTTTCCAGGTCGTGGCCGATGCCGGCCATGATCTGCCCACCGTTGCGCCCGGTACCGCCAAAACCCAGGTAACGCGCTTCCAGCACGACGATGTTGGTGATGCCTTTTTCGGCGAGCTCCAGGGCGGTGTTGATCCCGGAAAAGCCGCCACCGATGATCACCACGTCGGCTTCCACGTCCTGCTCCAGGGTGGGGAAGCTGAGGTTGTATTTCTTGGTCGCCGTGTAATAGGTCGGCGTTTCGATATTGATCATTGCGCTGCCTGACAGTGAAGAGCTAATGAGTGTATTAAGGCCGTTGGCGCGCTGGATGTCTTGATTCTGTGTGCCGCCGGTTTTGATCCTGCGCGCCAGAGCCTTCGCCGGCTTCACAAGTTATAGCGTGAGGTGGGGAGGAGAGTGTTAGAGTTTCGTTAAAACATTAACTAAATCTATCGTGACCCTGAGCCTATGTTGAAACCCAGACAATCCCTGACCCTGACCTTGCTTCAGGCCCGTGAAGCGGCCATGAGTTTTTTCCGGCCCTCGCTGAATGAGCATGGGCTGACCGAGCAGCAATGGCGGGTTATTCGAATTCTCAGCCAGCATGACGAGCTGGAGATTTACCAACTGGCGGAACTGGCGTGCATTCTCAAGCCGAGCATGACCGGCGTGCTGGTGCGCATGGAGGCGGCGGGGATGGTGCACCGGCGCAAGGCCGAGCAGGATCAGCGGCGGGTGCTGGTGACGCTGGCGGAGAAGGGCAAGGCCAGTTTCGAGTCGATGAGCCAGTGCATGGAGGAGAATTACCAGCGGTTGCAGGAGCAGTTCGGGGAGGAGAAGTTGCAGGTGTTGCTGGGGTTGCTGGATGAGTTGAAGACTATCAAGCGCTGACACACCGCCGATCCAAATGTGGGAGCGGGCTTGCTCGCGAATGCGGTGGGTCAGCCAACAAACCTGGCACTGATACACCGCTTTCGCGAGCAAGCCCGCTCCCACATTTTGGATCTTTGTGGTTTCAGAGCGTCAGTACACGCCGCCGGTAATGGCCGGTGTTGCGGTGTCTTTGAATTTCGCCGCCAACCCCTGCAACCCGCGCATCAACACCGTCGTATCCACCCCTACCGCCACAAACGCCGCCCCAAGCTCGATATACCGCCGCGCCAGTTTCTCATCCGCACTCAAGATGCCCGCCGCCTTGCCGGCTTTTTGAATCCGCCCAATCGCGTCCTCAATCGCCGCCTGCACCTCGGGGTGCCCGGGATTCCCCCGGTGCCCCATGGCCGCGCTCAGGTCCGCCGGGCCGATAAACACCCCGTCCACTCCGTCAACCGCCGCAATCGCATCGAGGTTGTCCAGGCCTTCACGGTTCTCGATCTGCACCAGCAGGCACATCTGCGCATCGGCCTCATCCAGGTAACCGGGAATACTGTTCCAGCGCGACGCCCGCGCCAGCGCGCTGCCCACGCCCCGTACACCACCCGGTGGATAACGCATCGCCCGCACCAGCTGCCGTGCCTGGTCAGCCGTCTCCACCATCGGCACCAACAGCGTCTGCACGCCGATATCCAGCACCTGCTTGATCAACGCCGTATCGCCGATCACCGGGCGAATCACCGGTTGGCTGTCATAAGGCGCGACAGCCTGCAGTTGGCCGAGCATGCCGCGCAGGTCATTGGGCGCGTGCTCGCCGTCGATCAGCAGCCAGTCGAACCCGGCATTCGCCGCCAGTTCGGCGCAATAAGCGTCCGCCAAACCGAGCCACAGGCCGATCTGGGTCTCGCCACGTTGCAGGCGCTGCTTGAAGCGGTTGATGGGCATGTCCATGAAACAGTCCTCCAGTATTCAGACAAAGCGGCAGGAGATGGAACCCAGCATGTCGTAGTCGACATGGAAGGTGTCACCCGGATTCGCCGCCACCGGGCGGGTGAAGGAGCCGCCGAGGATGATCTGGCCGGGTTGCAGGGTGACGTCGTACGGCGCCAGTTTGTTCGCCAGCCAGGCCACGCCCTTGGCCGGATGGTTAAGTACCGCAGCCGACACCCCGGACTCTTCGATCACCCCGTTGCGGTACAGCACCGCCGGCACCTTGCGCAGGTCGATCTCGGTGGGGCGCACGGCGCGGCCGCCCATCACCACGCCGGCATTGGCGGCGTTGTCGGAAATGGTGTCGAACACCTTGCGGGTGGCGTTGGTGTGCGGGTCGATCTGCTGGATGCGGGCGTCGATGATTTCCAGCGCCGGGATCACCCATTCCGTGGCATCGAGCACATCGAAAATCGTGCAGTTCGGGCCCTTGAGCGGCTTGCCGAGGATGAACGCCAGTTCCACTTCCACCCTCGGCACGATGAAGCGCTCGAAGGGGATGTCGGTGCCTTCGTCGAAGAACATGTCATCGAGCAGGGCGCCGTAATCCGGCTCGGTGATGTTCGACGACACCTGCATCGCCCGCGACGTCAGGCCGATCTTGTGCCCGACCAGCTTGCGCCCGTCCTTGATTTTCCGGGCCACCCAGGCGCGCTGGATGGCGTAGGCGTCTTCAATCGTGATGTTCGGATGCTCCATGGAAAACTGGCGCACCTGTTCACGGGAACGCTCGGCCTGGTCGAGGCGGGCGGCGGCTTGCTGAATAAGGGCTTGATCAAGCATGACAAAATCTCTACTGGGGATTGACGATGGCCGCATGGGTGCGCAGCACCAGCAGGCCGCCGAGGGCGATAAGCAGCGCCAGCACGTACAGGGCCAGGCTCGCGCTTTGGGTGGTGTCGCGCATCCAGCCGATCAGGTAGGGCGCGAGGAACGAAGCGATGCTGCCGAACGAGCTGATCAGCGCGATGCCGGCCGCCTGGGTGCTGTTGGACAGGAACGCCGGCGGCAATTGCCAGAACATCGGCAGCGCAGCGCTGGCGCCCATGCCGGCGAGGATCAGGCCACCCAGCACCAGGGTCGGGTTGGTGGGCGAGAGCCCGGCCACCGCAATACCGATGGCCGACATCAGCAACGGCACGCACAGGTGCCAGCGGCGTTCGCGGTTGCGGTCGGACGAGCGCCCGCAGCCGATCATGAAGAAGCACCCGGCCAGATACGGTACGGCGCTCAGCAGGCCGACCTGGCTGTCGCGGCCGATGCCGGCGCCGTGGATCAGGGTGGGCATCCAGAACGCCAGGGTGTTCACCGCCAGCATCACCGCGAAGTACACCGCCACCAGCAGCCACACCTGCGGGTCACGCAGGATGCCGCCGAAGGAGGTGATGGATTTGCGCTGTTCTTCGGTGCTCAGTTGCTCGCGCAGTTGTTGCTTTTGCGCGGGCTCCAGCCATTTCACGGTTTCGAAGCTGTCGGGCAGGTATTTCAGGACGACCAGGCCGAGCAGCACCACCGGGGCGCCTTCGATCAGGAACATCCACTGCCAGCCCCGCAGCCCGCCGAAATCATGGAAGTTCTCCAGGATTGCACCGGACAACGGGCCGCCAATCACACCGGCCATGGGCACGGCAATCGCAAACAGTGCGGTGACTTGCGCGCGGCGGCGGGCCGGGTACCAGCGGTTGAGGAACACCAGGATCCCCGGGAAGAAGCCGGCTTCGGCCACCCCCAGCAGAAAGCGCAGCACGTAGAAGCCCGTGGAGCTTTCGATCCACAGCATGCTGGTGGAGAGCACGCCCCACACCACCATCAGGCAGGCGATCCAGCGCCGTGGGCCGACCCGGTCCAGGGCCATGTTGCTGGGTACGCCGAACAGCGCGTAGGCGATGAAAAACAGGCCGGCACCGAGGCCGTACACCGTGTCGCTGAAGTGCAGGTCGGTGCTCATCTGCATCTTGGCGAAGCCGATGTTGATGCGGTCCAGGTGGGCAAACAGGTAGCAGATCAGCAGCAACGGCATCAGTCGCCAGGTGACGATGCTGTGGGTGCGCTGATGTTCGATCAGGGTGGTGCTGTCGGCGGTAGTGGCTGTGCTCATGATGTTGTTCTTTTTTGTTTGAGTGGCCATGGGCGGAAAGGTGGGCTGTGGTCAGCCCGCCTGGTTCTTCAGGAATGCGTGCACGTTGTTCTGCTTGAAATTCAGCTCGGGGTGCAGCTCGATCATCTCGAACGACAACGCCAGCAACCGCTGGGATTGCAGCGCGGCGAAGTGTTCGGTGATGACCTTGAACAGGGCTTCGGCCACCGTTTTTCGGGTTTCCAGGTCGCGCCCGTGGCCGACCTTGAGGGTCATGTGGACGAAGGCGTAGTCATGCTTGCCGTCGGCCATGCGCCAGGTGTCCAGGCGCACTCCGCGACTGCGGATGCCCCCCAGGGGAAACACGCCGCTGTCCCCCAGCACGGCGTGAACCTGCTCGAACAGGGCCGGCAGGTTGGCCTGCTGCTCGATGTTGTCGGTGTATTCGGCGATGAAGTGCGGCATGTGTATCTCCTCTTTGGGTGAGGTGCAGCGAATTCCTTGTAGGAGCTGGCTTGCCTGCGATGGCATCAACTCGGTGAGACAGATACACCGAGGTGCCTGCATCGCAGGCAAGCCAGCTCCTACAGGTGATCTTCACCAAGGCTCATAAAGGGAAAATGGCATTGATCTGGCCGGTGCCCGAGCTGCCGAATGGCTGGGTGATGATCTCGGCCGGCTGGTTGTAGTCCGGCCCGCCCAGCAGTCCCAGGAGCATTGCGGTGTCGTGCATCTTGCCTTCGCCGAAGCAGTGCTCGGCGTAGTCCGGTAGCATTGCGCAGAACTCCTTGAAGCGGCCTTGCTTCCACATCTCCACCACGTGCAGGTCCATCTGTTTGTCGAATTCACGGGTCCAGTTGTGGATGTTGGCTTCGGCTTCGCGGTCGTCCGAGAAACGGTGGGAGAGGGAGCCCGAGGCCAGCACCAGCACTTTGCGGTCGCTCTTTTCGATGGCGCGGCGCACGGCGGCGCCAAACGCGAAGCTGTCTTCCAGGCGGTGCCAGGCGCACCACGCGGCAATCGAGATCACGTCGAACTTCTGCGCGTCCGGCACGCCCATGTGCATGTAGCGCATCGGCACCAGGGTGCCGTATTCCAGCTCCAGGCTCGGGATGTTGTGGGCCATGGTGCGCACGCCGGCCAGGTTGGCCTCGGCGGCGATCAACTCGCCCAGCTCGGGGCAGCCCGGGTACTCGTACTCCATGTTCTTGATGAAGTGCGGCAGCTCGTTGCTGGTGTAGGTGCCCTTGAAATGCTCGCCGCAATTGACGTGATAGCCGCTGTTGACCAGCCAGTGCACGTCGAACACCACGGCGGTGTCGGCCCCCAGTTCACGGGCGCGCCGCCCGATTTCCTTGTGCCCGGCGATGGCTGCTTCGCGGCAACCGTGGTGCTTGCCAGGCAGTTCCGACAGGTACATCGAGGGAACGTGGCAGATCTTTGCTGCCAGAACCACTTCGCCCATGATCATTCTCCTGAGTATTTATTCTTTTGTAGGAGCGAGCTTGCTCGCGAAAAACGTCAACGATAACGCAGCACTTCTGTTAGCCCGCGGCGCCTGCGGGTTCTTCGCGAGCAAGCTCGCTCCTACAGGTAGCGTTGTTTTATCCGGGTTACACACCCCAGCGCGGGATGTGGTGACTGCCCATGGAAATGCACACGTTCTTGATCTCGGCAAACACTTCGAAGCTGTACTGGCCGCCTTCACGGCCGGTGCCGGAAC
The DNA here is from genome assembly GCF_013385565.1 of Pseudomonas sp. E6002. Classification (NCBI taxonomy): domain Bacteria; kingdom Pseudomonadati; phylum Pseudomonadota; class Gammaproteobacteria; order Pseudomonadales; family Pseudomonadaceae; genus Pseudomonas; species Pseudomonas sp. E6002. The sequence continues at coordinate 11,877 of NZ_JACAPT010000030.1, forward strand.
CTTTTACCCCACCAAACGGCTGGCGCAAGTCCCGCACGTTCTGGCTGTTGATGAACACCATGCCGGCTTCGATGCCGTAGGCCAGACGATGCGCCTTGCCGATGTCCTGGGTCCAGATATAGGACGCCAGGCCGTACTCGGTGTCGTTGGCCAGTTGCAGCGCTTCGGCTTCGTCCTTGAACGGGATCAGGCACACCACCGGGCCGAAGATCTCTTCCTGGGCGATGCGCATCTGGTTGTTCACATCGGCAAACACCGTCGGCTGGATAAACTGCCCGCGGCTCAAGTGCGCCGGCAGGTTGGCCGGGCGTTCCAGGCCGCCGGCCAGCAGGGTGGCGCCTTCCTCGAGGCCAATCCTGATGTAGCCGGTGACCTTGTCGTAGTGGGCCTGGGTGATCATCGAGCCGACCTGGGTCTTCGGGTCCTGCGGGTCGCCGACGATCAGGCGCTTGGCGCGGGCGGCAAATTCGGCGACGAACTGCGGGTATACGCTCTCCTGAATGAAGATCCGGCTGCCGGCGGTGCAGCGTTCACCGTTGAGCGAGAAGATGGTGAACAGTGCCGCGTCGAGGGCGCGGTCCAGGTCGGCGTCTTCAAAGATCAGCACCGGCGACTTGCCGCCCAGTTCCATGGAGTACTTTTTCAGCCCGGCGGTCTGCATGATTTTCTTGCCGGTGGCGGTACCGCCGGTGAAGGAAATCGCCCGCACGTCCGGGTGGCGCACCAGCGCATCACCGGCGGTGGCGCCGTAGCCCTGGATCACGTTCAGCACGCCGTTGGGGATCCCGGCTTCGACCGCCAGGCGCCCCAGTTCATTGGCCGTCAGCGGCGACAGCTCGGACATCTTCAGCACCGCGGTATTGCCCAGCGCCAGGCACGGCGCAGTCTTCCAGGTGGCGGTCATGAACGGCACGTTCCATGGCGACACCAACGCGCACACACCCACCGGCTGGTAAAGGGTGTAGTTGAGCATCTGGTCGTCCACCGGGTAACTGTGGCCGTCCATGCGGGTGCAGACTTCGGCGAAGAAATCGAAGTTGTGGGACGCCCGGGGAATCAGCACGTTCCTGGTCTGGTGGATCGGCAGGCCGGTGTCGAGGGTTTCCAGTTCGGCCAGGTGCGGCACGTTCTGTTCGATCAGCTCACCGAGCTTGCGCATCAGGCGGGCCCGTTCCTTGGCCGGCGTTCCCGCCCACTTCGGAAAGGCTTCCTTGGCGGCCGCTACCGCCTGCGCCACTTCCTCGGCCCCACCGCTGGCGACTTCACCGATGGCTTCGCCGGTGGCCGGGTTGTAGTTGATGAAGGTGTCTTTGCTCTCGACCTCACGGCCGTTGATCCAGTGTTTGATCATGTTGCTCAAGCCTCTTTACGGGCGGAGAAGAATTCCGCCTCGCTGACAATTCGATTGACCAGGCGACCGACGCCTTCCACTTCCACGACCACTTCATCCCCCGGCACCACATCCGCCAGGCCTTCCGGGGTGCCGGTGGCGATCATGTCGCCGGGCTGCAGGGTCATGAAGCTGGACAGGTACTCGATCAAATACGGGATGTCGAAAATCATGTCTTTCGTACTGCCTTCCTGGCGCAGTTCACCGTTGATCCAGGTGCGCAGCTTCAGGTTGCTCGGGTCCGGCACGTCGGCGACATCCACGATCCATGGGCCCACGGGCGTGGTGGCGTCGCGGTTTTTCACCCGCAGGTTGGGGCGGTAGTAGTTTTCCAGGTAGTCGCGGATCGCGTAGTCGTTGCACACCGTGTAGCCGGCCAGATACTCCAGGGCGTTCTCGCGCTTGACGTTGCGCGCAGGCTTGCCGATGACTGCCACCAGTTCGCACTCGTAGTGCATGTAGGCGACGTTGTCCGGGCGCCAGGTCACCTGGTTGTGGCCGGTGTAGGTGCCGGGGGACTTGATGAACGCCAGCGGTTCGGTCGGTGGCTTGAAGGCCAGTTCGGCGGCGTGGTCGGCGTAGTTCAGGCCGAGGGCAAACATGCTGCCGGTGGCCGGTGGCAGCCATTCGACCTGGTCTTCAGCCAGCAGGCGACCGTCGGCCAGGCGCACGGCGTTTTCAGCTTCTACCAGCACCTGGTGGGCTTCACCTTCAAAGCGAATACGGGCGTGTTTCATGACAGCTCCTCTGCCTTGATGTGGTTGACCAGGCGGCCCAGGCCGCTGATCTCGACTTCAACCGTGTCGCCGGGTTGCACATCCACCCGGCCTTCGGGCGTGCCGGTGATCAGCAGGTCGCCCTCGTGCAGGGTCATGAACTCGCTGATCTCGGCGATTAACTGCGGCAGGCTGCGTACGAAGTTGGCGGTGGAGTTTTGCTGGCGCAGTTCACCGTTGACGAACAGCTTCACGCTCAATTGATGCGGATTGGCGACCTGGTCGCGGGCCACCAGTTCCGGGCCCAATGCGCAGAAACCGTCCCGGCACTTGGCTTTCACCGCCGGGCGGTAGTAGCTGTCTTCCGGCAGGCTGAACTCATTGACGATGGTGTAGCCCGCCACATGCTCCAGGGCATTTTCGACACTGACCCGGCTGGCACTCTTGCCAATCACCACCCCGAGTGCCGGGCCCGGTTGCAGGCGTTCACCTTGCGGGTGCAGTACCACGCCGTCGTGGCCGTTGCGGGTATTGGGCGTCTTGATGAACAGCACCGGCTTCACCGGTGGTTTCTGGTAAGGCGCTTGTTCGAATTCGGCGAGACGTTGGTTCAGCAACCCCTGGTAGTTCAGCGCAACGCCGAACAGGGTGCCGTTCGCAACATCATGCAGGGCACGGCTCATGCTTTTCTCCTGGCAGTGGCGGGGCAGATTCGGACCTGCACCGTGGGAAATTCGTTAACGTGTTAACGTTATAATTAAGATGTTAACTATCGTCAAGCGTGGCAATATTTCAGGGCAGTCAAAACAACAAAGAGAATGCAGTGATGAGCGATCGTCAGCCGATCCCCAACATCAACATCGGGCAGGTCTACGACCAGCGTTACAGCGATGCCGAGGTGCACTACGACCGGCTCGGCAACCTGGCGGGATTTTTTGGCCGCAACATGCCGGTGCATCGCCATGACCGGTTTTTCCAGGTGCATTACGTCAAGACCGGCGCGGTGCGGGTCTACCTGGACGACCAGCAGTACCTCGAATCCGGGCCGATGTTTTTCCTCACGCCGCCGACGGTGGCGCATTCGTTCGTCACCGAAGCCGACGCCGACGGCCATGTGCTGACCGTGCGCCAGCAACTGGTGTGGGCCTTGATTGACGCCGACCCCAGCCTGGCCCCCGGCGCACAATTGCCGGCGGCCTGCGTGGCGTTGGCGCGGCTGGCCCCGGAGTTTCAGCCCGAGGTGCGCCGCCTGGAATTCCTGTTTGATGAGCTGTGCAGCGAGATCAACGCCCAGGCCAGCGGGCGCGGTTCGGCGCTGGACAGCCTGACACGGCTGATCATGATCAGCCTGCTGCGGCTCTGCGCCAATTCCCTGGAAGCCCGGCCTGCACGGCACGAAGACCTGCGGATCTTCCACCGCTTCAACGAACTGATCGAAGACCACTACCTGCAACACTGGCCGCTGTCGCGCTACGCCGACGGTATCGGCGTCACTGAAGCGCGGCTCAACGAGGTGTGCCGACGCATCGCCGACCTGCCGTCCAAGCGCCTGATTCTGGAGCGGCTGATGCAGGAGGCCCGACGCCTGCTGCTGTTCACCGGCAGTTCGGCGAATGAAATCTGCTACCAGTTGGGGTTCAAGGACCCGGCGTATTTCAGCCGGTTCTTCCAGCGCTACGCGCAGATGACGCCGGGGGAATACCGCCAGCGTCAATCGGGGTTGCGTTGAGGTGGCCAGCGTTACCACAGGGCTACGGTGTAGCCGATGATCACCCGGCTTTCGTCGATGTCGCTGGTCAGGCCGTTGCTTGAGCGCAGGGTCGCATTGCGCAGGCGCACGTTGACGTTCTTCAGCGGGCCGCTCTGCACGGTGTAGACCAGGTCGGTGTCGCGCTCCCATTCCCGGCCGTTGCGCACCGTGGCGGTTTGCGCGTGGCTGCCGTCGACGTAGCGGGTCATGAAGGTCAGGCCCGGCAGGCCGAGGGCGGCGAAGTTGTAGTCGTAGCGCGCCTGCCAGGCATCGGTGTTGGCCTTGGTGAAGATATTGATTGTCACCAGGTTGACCGAATACGGATCTTGCCCCGGGAAGGCAAAGTCGCCGTCGCCGGAAAGGCTCTGAAAGCCCAGGCCGAATTTGTGTGCGCCCACCGACAAACTGAACATGCCGTTGAAAAAGCGGTTGTCGATCCGCCCGCCGTCGACCCGCGAAGCGCTGCGCAGCAGGGCGCTGCCTTGCTCGCGGGTGTCGAAGTAGCGCAGGTCGGTGCGCAGGTTCACGCCCTGGGCCAGCGGCAGGTCATGCACCAGGCCGATGAAATTCTGGCGGTAGATGTCCTGCATCTGCGCGTAGTAATAGGTCGCGGCCAGGTGCGGGTTGATCGCGTAGGTGCCGCCGGCGAGGTCCAGGTGGCTGCTGTTGACGCCGCCGTAGCTCATGGACTCGTTGTTGGAGGAGTCCCGCAGGTTCTGTTTTTCCAGGCGGCCGACGTTCAGGGTCAGGCCGTCGATGTCCTGGGAGGTCACCAGTTCACCGTTGTAGGTCGACGGCAGCAGCCGGGTGTCGTTATAGGCGGCCACCGGCAACAGCGGTTGCAGGGTGCCGAGCTTGAGCACGGTCTTCGACAGGCGCAGCTTGGCGGTCAGGCCGAGTTCGCTGTAGCTGTCGGCCGGCTCGCCGCTGGCGCCAGACGGCAACAGCCCGGTGCCCCGGCGGTCGCGGCTGGAGTCGAGCTTCAGGCCCATTTCACCCAGGGCGTCCACGCCAAACCCGACCACGCCTTCGGTATAGCCCGACTCCAGGCGCAGCACAAAACCTTGCGCCCATTCGTCTGCCTTGTTCTGTGGCGCGTTGGCCTGGCGAAAGTCGCGGTTCATGTAGAAATTGCGCAGGTCCAGGCTGGCCTTGCTGTCCTGGATGAAGTCGGCGTGGGCGACCAGAGGGCTAAACGCGGCGCACAGGCCAGCGCTTGCCGCCGTGCGAAAGAGGCACGAATGCATGAGGGGCGTTCCTTTTGTTGTTTTTGTTGGTAGAGCCCGCCACCAGGGCAGGGGCGGGCATATTGTTAACATGTTATCTTTAAGCTGAATAGCTGGATTAACAGGTTTTTATGAATTCGTTTCGAAATTAACGACTTGCTGCGTGCGTCGGGTTGCGCACGCGGGACACCGACTCTAAGCTTCGTCGCTTCGACCTCTATTGCGCGTGAACCATGCCCACCCCCAGACCGTCCCTTACGCTCACCTTGCTCCAGGCCCGCGAAGCGACCATGGCGTTCTTCCGGCCGTTGCTCAATGAACATGACCTGACCGAACAGCAGTGGCGGGTGATCCGCATCCTGCGCCAGCAAGGCGAACTCGAAAGCCACCAACTGGCGCACCTCGCATGCATCCTCAAGCCGAGCATGACCGGCGTACTGGGGCGGCTGGAGCGTGACGGCATCGTGCGCCGGCGCAAATCCGCCGAAGACCAGCGCCGGGTGTTCGTCGCCCTGACCGAACAGGGCCAGCAGTGTTTCGTCGACATGAGCGCCGGGATGGAAAGCAATTACCTGAAGATTCAGGAGCAGTTCGGCGAGGAATCCCTGGAGCAATTGATGGAGCTGCTCCAGAAGCTCAAAGGCATCAAACCGTAATAATCAAAAAATAGTGGCTGAAGCCTGTCCCTTTTTTTCACGTGACTGGTCATTCCAGGTAAGTGAACAAAATCGAGAGCTTCTTCCAATGCCCGCAATACGCCCGTTGCTGAACCTCAGCCTCATGCTGAGCCTGAGTGCCAGCCCGTTGTTCGTTCCCATCAGCTATGCCGAAGACGGTGCGTCCCGGCGCAGCTACCAGGTGCCGGCCGGCAGCCTGAGTGCCGCGCTGACCCGTTTCGCCGGGCTGGCCGGGGTCAACCTCTCGGTGGACCCGGCGCTGGTCAGCGGCCGCAACAGCAGCGGGTTGTCCGGCGAATACGGCGTCGAAGAAGGTTTCGCGCGCCTGCTCCAGGGCTCCGGCCTGCAACTGCAGCCCATGGGCGAGCAGGCCTATAGGCTGACCCCGGTTCCCGAAGGCGGCAGCCTGCAACTGGCGCCCACCTCGATTCTCGGCGCCACCGGCGATGCCGGCAGCGAGTCCTTTGCTGGTGGCCAGGTGGCGCGCCGTGGCTCCCAGGGCCTGCTGGGCTCGAAGGACTTCATGGATACCCCGTTCAGCATGACCACCTACACCAGCGCGGCGGTCAAGAACCAACAGGCGCGTACCCTTGGCGACCTGATTGCCAGCGACCCCTCGGTGCGCGCCACCAACCCGGCCGGCGGGCGCTATGAGCAATTCACCATTCGCGGCTTCAGCCTGTTCAACAGTGATGTCGCCTACAACGGCCTCTATGGCGTATTGCCGACCTACACCATCGACATGGAAATGGCCGAGCGCGTCGACATCATCAAAGGCCCCAGCCAGTTGATCAACGGCATCTCGCCACGGGGCAGCGTGGGCGGCGGGATCAACGTGGTGCCCAAGCGTGCCACCGACACACCCATCACCTCGCTCACCGGCAGTTGGGCCTCCGACAGCCAGGCGGGCGGAGCCGTGGATATCGGCCGGCGTTTTGGTGAAGACAACCAGTTCGGCCTGCGTTTCAACGGCGTGAAACAGTCCGGCGACACCGCCTGGGATCACCAGAGTGTCGACCGCGAAATGGCCGTGCTGGGCCTGGATTTTCGCAGTGAACGCCTGCGACTTTCCACCGACATCGGCCGCACCGAGCGCGATACCGACGCCCCCCAGGAACGTGTGCAAGTCGGGCCCAAAGCCAGGGTGCCGAGTGCCAACGACGTACGCCACAACTACGCGCAGCCCTGGAGCAAGGCAAGCACCAACGACACCTTCGGCACGGTCAACGGCGAGTTTGATCTCAGCGACAACCTAATGCTCTACGGCGGCGTCGGTGCGCGCAAAAGCAACCATGACTTCCTGCGCCATGCAGTGTCGGTGGCCAACAACGCCGGTGATTTCAGCGTGCAGCCCCGCGACTTCACCCGCGATGAAAACGTGCGCACCGCCACGGCGGGCGTGCGCAACTGGTTCCATACCGGCCCGGTGAGCCATGAGGTCAACCTGGCGGCCAGCTACTTCTACATGGACTTCGAAAACGGCGGCGCGCGATATGCGCAGGGTTCAAGCAATATCTACAACCCTGTTGAAACCCCCGCGCCTGGCCGGCCAACGCGATTTGACTCGAAGGTCTACACCGAAAACCGTTTCAGCGGTGTGGCGTTGTCCGACACCCTGGGTTTTTTCGACGACCGGTTGCTGCTGACCCTCGGTGCGCGCTGGCAGCGGGTCAAGGTCGACGACTGGACCGATGACGTCAAAGGCGACACCGCCTACGACGAGGAAAAAATTTCACCGTCCGGCGGCATCCTGTTCAAGGCCACCGACAAGCTCTCGTTGTACGCCAACTACATGGAAGGCCTGAGCCAGGGCAAGGTCGCGCCGTCGGCGTCGGTCAACGATGACGAAATCTTCCCACCGTTCATCAGCCGTCAGGTCGAAGTCGGCGCCAAGTACGACGCCGGTGCGTTCGCGGTGACGGCCGCTGTATTCAGGATCAAGCAGCCGGCCTACGAGACCAACGCCACCACGCTGGTCTTCGGCCCCAATGGCAAGCGCCAGAACGATGGCGTGGAACTCAGCGTGTTCGGCGAGCCGCTCAAGGGTTTCCGCCTGCTGGGCGGGGTGATGTACATCGACAGCGAACTGACGCACACCACCAACGGCACCTACGACGGCAACCGCGCGCCGGCCACGCCCAAGTACAACGTCAACCTGGGCGCGGAGTGGGACGTGCCGACTGTTGAAGGCCTGACCCTGACCAGCCGCGGGATCTATTCCAGCTCGCAGTACCTGGACCAGTCCAACGTCAAGGAAATCGACGCCTGGACCCGGCTTGATGTCGGCGCACGCTACGCCTTCAAGGTCGACGACAAGCACATCACCCTGCGGGCCAATGTCGAGAACGTGGCCAACCGGCGCTATTGGAGTTCGGCCGGTGCCTCGGATGACAGCGAGCCGGGGTTGACCTTGTCGACGCCGCGCACGTATTTGCTGTCGGCGACCGTCGACTTCTAGCGGCAATCGCGCCACAGGGAAGTGGCACTCTTGTGCAGTTCAAAATTAAACGACGAGAAGTTCAATGATTAGTGCTGTTGCAGCGGGCTGGCTATTTGCAATCGTGAACTAAGCATCAATATGTTAGTCGATGTGTTTAACAAGATTTTATGAATTGTGGCGAACTAATGGCCTTGGTCAGTAGTTCTAAAAGGCCATGATTTGCCACGGCTGTCCTGCACATCGCTTGTGTGCAGGGTCTTGATCTTGTTCAAGGCGCCGCTGGGACTAGTTGTTGTTTCTGCACCCTTGGAAACAGCCTCTTCAACTAGTTGTTCAGAATGGTGCAGATGTCTCAACCGATACCGTCAATGCCCATCGATGCATGCCGAATGCAGATTCCGGATGCCGAACAAGTGTGCGCGTGGCTGATGCGAAAAGCCGGTCTGAAAACCGTCGACCTGGAACGTGCTCGACGGTTATCCCAGGAATCCGACGACCCCGAACTGCTCGGCCTGCTGACGCGCCTGGGGCTGGTTTCCGAAGTGGAACTGGCGCGGGCCTGGGCCGATTTGCTCGGCGCGCCGTTGCTGCTGGCGGACGCCGCACCGCCCGTGCTCGACCCGCTGCCGGCGCTGACCGAACGCTTCATGCGCCATTACCAGGTGGTGCCGGTGGGCTGGAGCCACGGTGGTGTGCGGGTGTTGGCGGCCAACCCGGCGCTGCTGTATCCGTTCCAGGCCCTGGCGTACGCGTGCGGCGTGCCGGTGTGGCTGGCGGTCGGGCCGCGCAACGAAGTCGAAACCCTGATCGAGCGTTACTACGGCCAGGGCCGTTCCGCCATGGGCACCCTGATCGAAAACCTCGATGAACAGGGCGGCGCCCTGGAAGACATCGAACACCTCAAGGACATGGCCTCCGAAGCCCCGGTGATTCGCCTGGTCAACCTGATCCTGCAACGGGCCGTGGAGCACCGCGCCTCGGACATCCATATCGAACCCTTTGAAAACCAGCTCAAGGTGCGCTACCGCATCGACGGTGTGCTGCATGAAGCCGAAGCGCCGCCGGCGAGTTCCTCGGCGGCGGTGATTTCCCGGGTCAAGATCATGGCGCGCCTCGACATCGCCGAGCGCCGCCTGCCGCAGGACGGCCGGATCATGTTGCGCATCCAGGGCAAGGAACTGGACCTGCGGGTATCCACGGTGCCCACCAGTTTTGGCGAGTCGGTGGTGATGCGCCTGCTGGACCGCCAGACCGTGCAGTTCGATTTCCAGAGCCTGGGCTTTGATGGCCAGCGCCTGGCAACCTTTCTTGAAGTGCTCGAGCGGCCCCACGGCATCCTGCTGGTCACCGGGCCCACCGGCTCGGGTAAAACCACCACGCTCTATACCGCGTTGTCGCGGCTCAATACCGCCGAGCGCAAGATCATCACTGTCGAAGACCCGGTGGAATACCAGCTGGAAGGCATCAACCAGATCCAGGTCAAACCGGCCATTGGGCTGGACTTCGCCGGCGCGCTGCGCTCCATCGTGCGCCAGGACCCGGACGTGATCATGATCGGTGAGATCCGCGACCTCGAAACCTGCCGCATCGCCATCCAGTCCTCCCTGACCGGCCACCTGGTGCTCTCGACCCTGCACACCAACAGTGCCGCAGCAAGTATCACGCGCCTGCTGGACATGGGGGTGGAGAGCTACCTGATCGCCTCGACCGTCAATGGCATCCTCGCCCAGCGCCTGGTGCGCCGCCTCGACCCGGCGACCCGCGAGGCGTTCGAAGCCCCGCCGGAGCTGATCGAGGAACACGGCCTCGACCGCTTCACCGAGCAGCGCCCGATCCTGCTTTACCGGCCTCGCGCCAACGCCGCCGGCGGCGGTTACCACGGCCGCAGTGCAATCACCGAATTGCTGGTGATGAATGACGAACTGCGCAGCTTGTTGATGCGCCAGGCCGACGCCGCGACCCTCGAACAGGCCGCCCGCCGTGGTGGCTTGCGCACCCTGCATGAAGAAGGCCTGCGCCAGGCGGTGGCCGGTGTCACGTCCCTTGAAGAAGTGTTGCGCGTCACCCGTGGAGAGGGCGCGTGAGCCTGTTCAAATACCGCGCCCTGGACAGCCAGGGCGTCGCGCAGAACGGCACCCTCGAAGCGAAGGACCAGGCCGCCGCCGTCGCTGCGCTGCACAAACGTGGCCTGCTGCTGTTGCACATCGATGCCGCCGGTGCCCAAGGGCTGCGCAATACCTTCGGGCGCGGCCAGTTGAATGGCGCGGCGCTGGTCAGTTTTACCCAGCAACTGGCCACCCTGCTGGGCGCGGGCCAACCGCTGGAGCGCTCGCTGGGCATCCTGCTCAAGCAGCCCGGCCAGCCGCAGACCCGAGCGCTGATCGAACGTATCCGCGAGCACGTCAAGGCCGGCAAGCCATTGTCGGCAGCGCTGGAAGAGGAGGGCAGCCAGTTTTCGCCGCTGTACCTGAGCATGGTGCGTGCCGGTGAGGCGGGCGGTGCGCTGGAGAACACCCTGCGCCAACTCAGTGACTACCTGGAACGCAGCCAGTTATTGAGAGGCGAGGTGATCAACGCGCTGATCTATCCCGCCTTCCTGGTGGTGGGCGTGCTCGGTTCCCTGGCGCTGTTGCTGGCTTACGTGGTGCCGCAGTTTGTGCCGATCTTCAAAGATCTGGGCGTGCCGATTCCGTTGATCACCGAAGTGATCCTGGGCCTTGGGCAGTTCCTCGGCGCCTATGGCCTGGCGGTTTTTGCCGGGTTGATCGTGACGGTCTGGGCCCTGGCGGCACGCCTGCGCAACCCACGACACCGCGAGCAGTACGACCGGCGCGTGCTGGGTATCCGCGTTATCGGCCCGCTGTTGCAGCGGGTCGAAGCCGCACGCCTGGCACGCACCCTCGGCACCTTGCTGAGCAACGGCGTGGCGCTGCTGCAAGCGCTGGTGATCGCCCGCCAGGTCTGCACCAACCGTGCCTTGCAGGCACAAGTGGCCCAGGCCGCCGAGTCAGTGAAAGGCGGCGGCACCCTGGCCAGTGCATTTGGCAGCCAACCGCTGCTGCCGGACCTGGCCCTGCAAATGATTGAAGTCGGCGAACAGGCCGGTGAACTGGACAGCATGCTGCTCAAGGTCGCCGACGTGTTCGACGTCGAAGCCAAGCGCGGCATCGACCGCCTGCTCGCCGCCCTGGTGCCGTCCCTGACGGTGGTCATGGCGGTGCTGGTGGCGGTGATCATGCTCGCGATCATGCTGCCGCTGATGAGCCTGACCAGCAATATATGAAGACCCAAGGAAGCAAGCCGATGCGCCATACCCGTTTCAAACCCGCCCGCCGCCAAGGCGGTTTCACCTTGCTGGAAATGCTCGCGGTGATTGTGTTGCTGGGCATCGTCGCGACCATCGTGGTGCGCCAGGTGGGCGGCAACGTCGACAAGGGCAAATACGGCGCGGGCAAGGCGCAACTGGCCAGCCTGAGCATGAAGATCGAGAGCTACGGCCTGGACGTCGGCTCGCCACCCAAGACCCTCCAGCAATTGGTCGACAAGCCCGGCAACACCGCCGGCTGGGCCGGACCGTACGCCAAGCCCTCAGACCTCAAGGACCCGTTCGGCCATGCCTTCGGCTATCGCTTCCCCGGTGAACATGGCGCCTTCGACCTGATCTTCTACGGTCAGGACGGCCAGCCCGGCGGCGAAGGCTACAGCGCCGACCTGGGCAACTGGGAATAATGCCGGCCCTCCAACGCGGCTTTACCCTGCTGGAGATGCTGGTGGTGATCGTGTTGATCAGCATCGCGGCCGGGTTGGTGGGATTTGGCCTGCAACAAGGCCTGCGGGTAGCGAAAGAGCGCCAGGTGGTCGGGCAGATGGTGGATGCCCTGCGCAGCACACGGGCACGGGCGATTGTCAGCGGCAGGTCGGCCAAGACCGTCTTCGACTTGGCCCGGCTGAGCTTTCAGGCGCCGGGGCAACCCATCAAGCACTGGCCGGCCGATCTGCAAGTGACCCTGCACACCGCCGAACACGCAGGCGCTGCGGTGGAGTTTTACCCCGACGGCAGCTCTACCGGCGGCAACCTGTTATTGGCCAATGGCACGCGACGCTGGCGCATCGACGTCGGCTGGCTGACCGGCAGCGTGCAGTCCAGGGCATTGCCATGAAGCGTCAGTCGGGTTTCACCTTGCTGGAAATGCTCGCAGCGCTGACCCTCATGGCGATCTGCAGCACGGTGTTGCTGGTCGCGTTCGGCCAAAGCGCGCGCTCGTTGTTGCAGGTGGCCCACAGCGACCGCCTGACCCATACCGCGTTGAGCGTGATGGATCAGGAGGCGTCGGGGCCCCTGGCCAGTGGCGTGCGCGAGGGCGAGCTGGACGGCATTGCCTGGCAACTGCGCGTCGCCCAGCAGCCCACCCGCATCGGTCAGCCACATTTGTTTCGCCTCGATCTCAGCGTCAGCGAAGGTCCGCGCCGCGCAAATTTCAGTACCTTGAAACTGCGCGCCAGCCGCGACGGGAGCCTCCAGTGAAGCAGCAGCGGGGCTTCACGTTGCTCGAAATCATGATCGTGCTCAGCCTGCTGGGCGTGTTGTTGGCCCTGGTGGGCGGCGCGCTCCTGGGAGCCAACCGTGCAGTACTCAAGGCGCAGCGCTACACCGTCAGCCTGGATGAAAGTCGCGCCGCGCAACAGTTCCTGCGCACTTCCATCAGCGAGGCGCTGCCCCTGGACGTGACCGAGGACGACAGCCAGACCAACGGCTTTTTTGTCGGCGCTCCCCAGCGCCTGCAATACGTCGCGACCTTGCCGGGCGTGCTCGGCGGCGGTATCCAGCGTTTCACCTTGCAGTTGACCGAGCGCGAGTTGCAGGTGGCGTTCGCACGGTTTGAGTCCAATGCCCAAGTGAGCGTGCCGGCCACCCGCAGCGAACCGCAGGTGTTGCTGAAGAACGTCGAGGATCTGCAATTCAGCTATCGCGGCCTGTCGCCCAAGGGCCAGGCCACCGGTTGGATCAGTGACTGGCCGTGGACCAAACGCCTGCCTTATGCGGTACGCATTGCAGCACAAGTCAACGGACCGGTGCCGTGGGTCACCCAAGTGGTTGCCCTGCGGCTGAACCTCTCTAGCGGAGCATCAGGCGAATGAAGCGTCAGCGCGGCGTTGCATTGCTGCTGGTGCTGTGGGTACTGGCGTTGCTCAGCTTGCTGCTGGGCGGCCTGGCCGGTTGGGTACAACTGGAAAGCCGCCAGGCCCTGTGGCATCGCCAGCATACCCAGGCGCTGCTGGCGGCGGAGGCGGGCGTGGCGTTGGCCATGCAGGCCCTGGCCGACCCGCTGCAACGCAAGCAATGGATCGCCGACGGCCGCGAAATGCCCCTGGTATTTGATGACGCACAGCTTCACGTGAGCCTGCACAGCGAGCGCGGCAAGCTGTATTTGAACAGCGCCGAGGCCGCTGATTTTGCCCGCCTGGCCCTGGCGTGCGGTGCCACCCAGGCCCAGGCCAGCCGGCTCGCCAGGGACCTGGAAATGCGGCGCAACGCAGGCCTGGCGCCGTTCCGCGTGGTGGAGGAAGTGCGGCAATTGCCCGGCATGACCCAGGCGCTGTACAGCCGGCTGGCCCCGGAAATCAGTTTGTGGAGCGGCCTGGACCGGCCCGATCCCGCTTTCGCCAGCCCATTGATGCGCCAGGCGCTGAACCTGCCCCGGCAGAGCGCAGTAGGGGCCGACCCCGGTGACGTGCTGGTGATCGACAGCCGCGCACAACGCCCCGGCGGTTACCACGCCCGGTTACGAACCACGGTTTTATTGAGCCCATCGGAGGGAAGCGCACAACCTTATCGGGTGCTGCGTTGGCAAGAATGAATCCATACCTTTCGGCGCCAGTGGCGCGCCTTCAACAGCTGGCCGAACCGCTCACCCGGCGCTGGCGCGGCAGCTTGCTGCAAGTGGGCTGGCGCCTGTGGCTCAAGGAGCTGCGTGGCTGCCTGCCGGCGTGGCTGTCGGTCCGTGACATCCCCGAGCACCGCTACCACTGGCCGTTGACCGGGCCGGTGGCAAAACCTGCCGACGAGGTGCGCCAGGTGCTGGTGCTCGCGCCCTCGGCGGTGTTGCTGCAAACCCTGCAACTGCCCCTGGCGGCCGCGCGCAACCTGTCGACCGTGGTGGGTTATGAGCTGGACCGCTTTACCCCGTTCGAGGCTGAACAGTTGTACTTCGTGGCCCGCCAGGAACGGCGCACCGCCACGCATGTGCAGGTGACCCTGGTGGCCATCCTGCGGGAGCGCCTGGATCAAATCCTGTTGGACTGCGCTGCTCTCGGCTTGCAGCCCCATGCGGTGGATGTGGACGGGCCAATGGGCATCGACCTGCTGCCGGCGCCGTTGCGCCCACGCCAGCGGCCGGCCGGGAAGGGCTTGCAACGCAGCCTGCCCTGGCTGTGCGGCGCCTTGCTGGTTGCCGCGATGCTGCTGTGGCTCAACGACCGCCAGCGGGTGCTCGACGTCATGCAGGCGCAGGTGCAACAGCAGAAAGCCCAGGTCGCCGAGGTCCAGAGCCTGCGCCAGCAACTGCTTAACACCCGTGGCGCCGCGCAATACCTGATTCGCCGCAAGTCGGCACAACCGCCATTGGCGGCGCTGCTCAACGAACTGACCGCCTGCCTGCCCGCCGATACCTGGCTCGACCAGTTGGACGTCAACAACGGCGCCGACGTGTCCTTCTCCGGGCAGAGCGCCAAGGCGAGTGCCCTGATCACTCGGATCAAGGCGTGCCACAGCCTGGAAAACCCCCAGTTCGAAGGGGTGATCCAACCCGATGCGCAAACCGGCAAGGATCAGTTTTCCCTGCGCGCCCACTTGCACCAAGAGGCCGCCGATGCGCCGACCACTGACACCCCGTGAGCGTCGCGGCGCCGCCTTGCTGGTCCTGGCGCTGGTGCTGGGCGGCGGTTACTGGCTGCTGATCGACAGCTGGTTCGCCGGGCCATTGCGTGCCATGGGCGAGCAGGCCGAACAGCTGCGCGAACAACAGCAACGCTATGCGGGCCTGCTGCACCAGGGCGCCGCCTTGCGTGAGCAACTGGAGCAAGCCCGCCAGGACCCGGCCAGCAGCACCAGCCTGTTGCCGGGGGATGACCCCAGCGCCGTGGCGGCGGACCTGATGCAGCGCATCGCCGACCTGATCAACAGCCGCGCCGGCCTCGGCGGCGGCTGCAGCCTGACCCAGCGCATGCCCATCACCCCGGAGCAGGACGACACCGAGCCCTATCGCCAGGTCAAAGTCAGCCTGACCCTCAACTGCGCCATCGAACCCCTGACCGCGATCCTGCATGAGCTGGAGTACCAGCGACCGTTCCTGTTCGTGGATGAAATGAGCGTCCGTCGCGGGCCGAATGCCCCCGCCAGCGGCGGTGCCGGAAAGCTGGTGGTGCACCTGTTGGTGCGCGGTTATCTGCAACCGGCAGCCGCCACGCAGGCCCGCCGATGATCAATTCATTGCGCGCCCTCGAGTGGGTGTTGCTCGGTGTGGCCGGGCTGCTGGGCCTGCTGATGGTGGGTATCCTGAGCAGCATCGGCGATGCGCCGCAGTGGCTGGATGAGCCTGCCTCCACCGCGCGCGCCAATGCTTCGGCCAAGGTTCACGTGGCCCCGAGTGCGACCCTGGAAAGCCTTGCCGGCACCTGGCAGGCGCCGCTGTTCAGCCCCGACCGCAGCCCCGATGCTGCCGTTGGCCAGGCCGAGATTTCCAGCCTGTCGAGCCTGAAGCTGACCGGCGTGCTGCTCGACGGCGACCTGCGCGTCGCGCTGCTCAAGCGTGACGAGGGCCCGCCGCTCAAGGTCCACCAAGGCCAGACTCTGCCCAACGGCTGGCGCCTGGAACACCTGACACCGCTGCACGCCCGTTTTGTGCTGGATGGCCGCACGCAAACCCTGAGCCTCAGCGTTCCGCGTTTGCCGCCGCCGTCCACCACACCACCGATTTCCCTTCCTCACGAGCCCGCCCCTTGATCGATACTTCCCCTAGCGCCTTGCGCACCAGCGTGTTTTGCCTGGCCACCGCCGTCGCCTTGGGCGGCTGTGGGTCATTCCCCGATCACCTCGACCCGGACGATGCCTTGCTTCACGAGGCGATGCAGGGCACCGGTTCGCAACGGCCGCCCGTGGACCCGGCCAGCGAGTCGCCTGCGGCCGACAGCCGCCAACCCCAGGCGCCTACGCCGCCCCAGCGCCAGTTGATTCGCGGTAACCAGCAGTTCGTGCGCCAGCCCGCACCTGCGCCGGCGGTCAAGGATGAAGCCAGCGGCGACATCGTGTTCAACTTCGCCGACCAGCCGATTGAGGCGGTGATCAACAGCGTCATGGGCGACCTGCTGCACGAGAACTACAGCATCGCCCAGGGTGTGAAAGGCAACGTAAGCTTCTCCACCTCAAAGCCGGTGAACAAGAAACAGGCGCTGTCGATCCTCGAAACCCTGTTGTCCTGGACCGATAACGCGATGATCCGCCAGGGCCAGCGCTACGTGATCCTGCCCGCCAACCAGGCGGTGGCGGGCAAGCTGGTGCCGGAAATGAGCGTGTCGCAACCCTCCAGCGGACTCTCCGCACGGCTGTTTCCGCTGCGCTATATCTCGGCCACGGAAATGCAGAAACTGCTCAAGCCGTTCGCCCGGGAAAACGCATTCCTGCTGGTGGACCCGGCACGCAACGTGCTGAGCCTGGCCGGTACGCCGGATGAGTTGGCCAACTATCAGGACACCATCGACACCTTCGACGTCGATTGGCTCAAGGGCATGTCGGTGGGGGTGTTCGGTTTGCAACGGGCCTCGGTGGCCGAGTTGATGCCCGAGCTGCAAAAAATGTTCGGCCCCGACAGCGGCATGCCCCTGGCGGGCATGGTGCGCTTCCTGCCCATCGAGCGGACCAATTCGGTGGTGGCGATCTCGTCCCAGCCGCAGTACCTCAGCGAAGTTGGCGACTGGATTCACACCATCGATGAGGGCGGCGGCAACGAGCCGCAGATGTACGTCTACGACGTGCGCAACATGAAGGCCACGGACCTCGCCAAATACCTGCGGCAGATCTACGGCACCGGCGCGATCAAGGACGATGCGCCGGCCCAGGTGGCGCCGGGGCTGCGCACGGCGACCTTGTCGTCACTCAACACCAGCGGCGGCACCTCGGGTGGCTTGAACAACAGCAGCAATAGCCCGCCCGTCAGTGACGATGAGGACCAGGCCCCGGCCGCCAGCGAAGACGGTGAAAATGCAGAGCCGGGCGCTGCCAAAAGCCTCGACGCCGGCACCCGGATCACCGCGCAAAAAAGCAGTAACCAGTTGCTGGTACGCACCCGACCGGTGCAGTGGAAGGAGATCGAATCGGCGATCAAGCGCCTCGACAACCCGCCGCTGCAAGTGCAGATCGAGACGCGCATCCTCGAAGTCAAACTCACCGGCGAACTGGACCTAGGGGTGCAATGGTACCTGGGCCGCCTGGCGGGCAACTCCACCAGCACCACGGTAGCCAATACCCCTGGCAGCCAGGGCGCCCTGGGCGGCGGCGGTGCGGGATTGGGCGCGGATTCGCTGTTCTATTCCTTCGTCAGCTCCAACCTGCAAGTGGCCTTGCACGCCCTGGAAACCAACGGCCGCACCCAGGTGCTGTCGGCGCCATCGCTGGTGGTGATGAACAACCAGCCGGCGCAGATCCAGGTGGGGGACAACATCCCCATCAGCCAGACCACGGTCAACACCGGCAACGCCGACAGCACCTTGAGCAGCGTCGAATACGTGCAGACCGGGGTGATCCTCGACGTGGTGCCGCGGATCAACCCGGGCGGCCTGGTGTACATGGACATCCAGCAACAGGTCAGCGACGCCGAGAACCAAACCACCAACAGCAGCGACACACCCAACAACCCGCGTATCTCCACGCGCTCGGTGTCGACCCAGGTGGCGGTGCAAAGCGGCCAGACCGTGTTGCTCGGCGGGCTGATCAAGCAGGACAACGCCGAGAACGTCAGCGCCGTGCCGTACCTGGGGAAAATCCCCGGGCTGCGCTGGTTGTTTGGCAACACCAGCAAGTCCAGGGATCGCACCGAGTTGATCGTGCTGATCACGCCGAAGGTGATCACCAGCAGCGGTCAGGCGCGGCAGGTGACGGATGACTACCGCCAGCAGATGCAGCTGTTGCGACCGGCCAACTGAAGGACCTTTCAGCCCTTGCGTTGCAGGGTGTGATAACCCAGCGCCGCCCGTGCTTCACGCAGGGATTTGCCTTCATCGAGCAGCGTCCGGATACGCGCTTCCACCGCTTCAATCGAGCGTGCACAGGCTGCCACTTCATGGGCCCGCTCGCGCGGCACGATCACCACGCCATTGGCGTCGGCGACCACGATGTCCCGGGCGCACACCCGGGCCTGGCCGATGGACACCGGCTGGTTTACTGCTTCCACTTCAACCCGGTCCTTGCCCGTGCGCATGAACCGGCCCTTGGTGAACAGCGGGTAGCCGTCGCCCAGGGCCTTGCTCACGTCGCGGCACACGCCATCGATCACCGTCGCGGCGATCCGCTGGCTGCCGGCGTACTGGGTCATGATGTCGCCCCACACCGTGCAGTCGGTGCGTCCGTCATTGTCGATCACCACCACATCGCCTTCGGCCACGTCATCGATAAAGTCGCCTACGGTGCCCGGCGGGGTGCTGGCGCTGACGTAGCGCACCGTGAAGGCCGGGCCGACCACCACCTGGCGATAGTTGTCCAGGGGCATGATTCCCAGGCATTGGCCGGGCAGGCCTAGCTTGTCCAGGGCGTCGGACACGCCCGGGGTGTCCAGGCCGGCAAACAGGGCAACCAATTCTTGGTCTTGGGGTGACATGGATAACTCCTCGTGGTGGTGACAAATCAGGTCGGGTGGCTGGAGGCCGGGCGGGGCTCGGCAATGGTCAGCAAAATGATGAAGCTGATGAACGAGCCGATCGCCAGCCAGGCAAATACGTAGTTCCAGCCGTAGTTGTCCAGCAGCAGGCCGGTGATGAAGGGCGTGGCGGCGGCGCCCAACTGGCCGATCATGTTCACGATGGCGTTGGAGATCGGGAAGGT
This sequence comes from Pseudomonas sp. E6002, assembly GCF_013385565.1. Taxonomy (NCBI): domain Bacteria; kingdom Pseudomonadati; phylum Pseudomonadota; class Gammaproteobacteria; order Pseudomonadales; family Pseudomonadaceae; genus Pseudomonas; species Pseudomonas sp. E6002. The sequence goes on from NZ_JACAPT010000030.1 coordinate 31,168, forward strand.
CTTCTTGGTGGTCAGGCCCATCGGGTAGACCATGTAGGACGAGAAGCCGAGGCTCAGCACCACGCCGGTCAGCATCAGCAGCAAGCCGTAGGGCAGGGGCTCGGCCGGTGAGTTGATCAGCAGGTACATCATCAACGAGGTGCCGACCGCCGACAGCAACATGCCCGGCTTGCGGCGCCCGCCCATCAGGCGGTCCGAGCAGAAACCTCCCAGCAGGTTGCCCAGCACCGCGCCCACCCAGGGCGCTGCCGAGACCAGGCCCATGTTCATGATCGAAAACTGCTTGACGGTCATCAGGTAGGTGGGAATCCACGCCAGCAGCACGCTGGAGACACCGAGCTGGAAGCAGTAGCTGGTGGCGCACCCCCAGATATTCCATGAGGTGAAAACCTGACGGTTGGTTTCCAGGGGCTTTTCATCGCGGGTGCGGATCACCCGGTCGAGCTTTTTCACCCACGCCGGCGTCTTGTGCACACGGGCGGTCTGGGCGATTGCGGTGTCTTCGACGATGTATTGAAGTTCGGCCTGGTTGACGAAGCGGCTGCGGGACGGATGGTCGGTGACCAGGAAGTACCAGACCACCGCCAGCACGATGCCCGGGATCGCAAAGAAGTAGAAAATTTCGCGCCAGCCCCATACCGAAATGATCACGGCACACAGCGGCGGCACGATCACCGGTCCGAACTTCACGGCCGACAGAAAGATCCCCGACGCGGTGCCTTTTTCCCGTGCCGGAAACCAGTTATTGATGGTGGTGGTCATGCTGATGGGCAGCGGGCCTTCGGCGATGCCCAGGCCCAGGCGGTAGAGTTTCAGCGCCAGCAGTGAGCTGGCGGTGCCTACCAGGCCGGTCAGCAACGAGGTCAGCACCATGGCCCCCGGCAGGATCCGGCTGACGCCAAAGCGCCCGAAGGCAAAGCCCGACGGCAGTTGTGCCAGGGCGTAAGCCAGCAGGAACAGGCTGACCAGGCCACCGGCCTGGGCGTTGCTCATTGCAAATTCCTGGCGAATGAACGGCAGCGCCACGCCGAGGTTGGCCCGGTCGGCGGCGGCCACGGTGTAGATCAGGAAAATCAGCGCAGCAACCACCCAGCGGTATTGGCTGCGCACAGCGGGTTTTATGACTTCAGGCATAGACATGGGGGCGGACCTTGTTGTTGTGAGTGTTGTCCTGTTCGGCCTTAATCTTAAGAAGGGGCGCACGCCACCATTAGCGATATTTATCTATGTGAACTCATCACTTTTATTCTTCTGCCAGCAAGCTGCTGCAGAAGCCGCGGATTGCCTCGCACGCCTGGCGCAACGACTTGTCATCCAGGGCATAGGCGATGCGGATGTACGGCCCCAGGCCAAAGGCGCTGCCATGCACCACGGCTACATTGGCCTCATCCAGCAGCGCCAGGGCCACGTCTTCATCGCTGCGCAGCAGCCGCCCGCCCGCCGAGGTGCGCCCGATCAGCGCGGCGCATGAGGCGAACGCGTAGAACGCGCCGGCGGGGCTGATGCACGTCAGGCCTGGCGTGTCGTTCAGCAACTGGACCATCAAGTCCCGGCGCGCCTGGAACACCCGGCGGCTGTCGCGGATGAAATCCCTGGGGCCTTCCAGTGCAGCGAGGGCCGCCTGTTGCGAGATCGAACAGGCGCCGGAGGTCTGCTGGCCCTGGAGTTTTTCCATGGCCTCCAGCAGCCAGCGTGGGCCGGTGGCGAAACCGATGCGCCAGCCGGTCATGGCGTAGGCCTTGGACACGCCGTTCATGGTCAATGTGCGTGGTGCCAAACGCGGCTCAACCTGGGCCAGGGTATGAAAGGCCTGGCCGTCGAAGATCAGGTGCTCGTAAATGTCATCGGCCAGGATCAGCACCTGCGGGTGGGCCAGCAGCACCTCGGCGAGTGCCCGCAAGTCGTCTTGGCTGTACACCGCACCGGTGGGGTTGGACGGTGAGTTGAGGATCAGCCAGCGCGTCTGCGGGGTCATTGCAGCGGCCAGGGCCTCGGGTGTCAGCTTGAAACCGCTGTCGGCATCACAGGTGACGATGCGCGCTTCGCCGCCGCACAGTTGCACCATCTCCGGGTAACTGACCCAGTACGGCGCGGGCACGATCACCTCGTCGCCTTCATTGAGGGTGGCTGCCAGGGCGTTGTAGATCACCTGCTTGCCGCCGTTGCACACGAGGGTGTCCTGCCAGGACACGTCCAGGCCGTTTTCGCGCCGGAACTTCGCCGCCACCGCCTCCCGCAGGGCCCGCGCACCGGCCACCTGGGTGTAGCGGGTATGCCCGGTTTCAATGGCCTGGATCGCGGCTTCGCGGATATGCGCCGGGGTGTCGAAATCCGGTTCGCCGGCGCACAGCGAGATAATCTGCGCGCCTTGCGCCCGGCGTTCGGCGACGCGGTCCATGATGCGATAGGTGGCAGACGGTTGTGCGCTGGCCAGGCGCTGGTTCAGCCGCTGGATATCGGCGCTCATCGGTTGATCGCCTCAAACTGTGCGTCGTGCATCACCTCGACCACAGAGCGCCCGCTGCGCACGGCCTGCACCATGCCGTCCTGGCGGCGGGCAATGCGCTCGCCCAGGTCCAGGACCTTTTCGATCACCGCCTGGGCCACGAATACCGTGCCGCAGGTATCGGCAATCACGTAGTCGTCCTCGCTGACGCTTACGCCAGCAACGCTGAGGGGCACGCCGGCGTCGAGCTGCACCACGCGGTTGCGCGCGCTGATCATGGTCACGCCGCGTCCGAACACCGGATAGCCGATGGCTTCGCTGCCGTCGATATCGCGGCTGAAACCATCAATCACCGTACCGCGTATGTGTTTGCGCAACGCCGCGTTGGCGATGATGTCGCCCCAGCAGGAAATGCCCTCGATACCGCCGGCAATCACCAGCACCCGGTCGTCTGTCGCGACCTGTTCGATCACCGGGGTGATCAAGTGCACGGTCGGGGCGATGTCGGACTTGGGGCCGAGCAGTACGGTACTGGCGCGGCCAACGATCTTCGGGCAGTTCCACAATGGGCGCAGGCCCACGGTGGCGCCGGGCAGGCCGAGGAAGTCGAGGGCGTCGGACACGGTGTTGGTGTCCAGTGCGGCCAGGCGGTCGAGCAAACGGTCAGGGGTCATGGGCAAGCCTCGGGTGACGGAGGCGGCCAGTGTCAGGCAGTGACTATGATAGGTATATTACGAAGTACAGAAGCCTTGCATACGCTTAACCTATGGATAAGACCATGATCAACTTTCGCCTGATTCGTCACCTCTGGTTGTTCCTGGCCGTGGCTGAAGAGCAGAACTTTGGCCGTGCGGCCAAGCGCCTCGGCATGTCCCAGCCACCGCTGAGCGAGCAGATCCAGGTGCTGGAGCAGGCGCTCAAGGTCAAGCTGTTCGACCGCTCCCGACGGGGGGCCAAGCTGACTCCGGTGGGCGCGGCGATCCTGCCGGCGGTGCGCAAGTTCGCCGAGCAGCTGGAGCGCCTGGAACTCGCCGTGGAAGAAGCGGTGGCGGGGCAGTCGGGGATGTTGACCATCGGCGCGATTTCCACGGCGATGTTTGATGTGCTGCCGGGGTTGATCGAGCAACTGAAGCTTGATTACCCGCAGCTCACGGTGTCGGTGCGGGAAATCGACAGCGTCGAGGCGTTGCCGGCGCTGGAGGCCGGGGATATCGACCTGGCGTTTGCCCGGCTGGATGGTGACCTTGGGGCTTCGGTGCAGTCATTGCCGCTGACGGAGGACCGGCTGGTGGTGGCGTTGCCGGCGGATCACCCGTTGGCGAGTCGTACGCGGATCAGTTTGTCGAGCCTGGCGAATGAGCCGTTGGTGATGTTTTCGCGCAACGTCAGTCCGGTGTATTTCGACAATTTGATCGCTACCTGTCGTGCCAGCGGGTTTTCGCCTCGGGTGCTGCATGAAGTGCGGTCGGTGGCTTCGCAGATCGCGTTTGTCAGCTATGGGCAGGGCATTGCGTTGGTGCCGGCGTCGTTGAAGAAGCTGGCGCCGGCTAATGTGGTGTTTCGTGGGTTGAGTCAGAAACTCAATGTGGTGACTACGGCCGTCGCGTGGAATACCCAGCGGCCGAACCCGGTGGTGGAGGCGGTGATTGCGCGGTTTCGCTAGGGGTTGGGGTTGAGTACATATCCGTTATTTAGGTAACGGCGGCTTATGGTTCCGCTCTTACAGCGGGTCACTTTTGGCAAACGCCCGGAATGCCGGCCCAGCCAAAAGTAACCAAAAGGTCTTTGCCCCACCACTCGGTGCCTCGCCTAGGCTCGGCATGCCCGCACTCCGGCCCGGTTCCGCGGGCCGCCGCGACGGGCCATCCATGGCCCGGCGCGGCTAAATCGGCATCCTTGCCGGTTTACCC
>NZ_JACAPT010000031.1:0-27413 GCF_013385565.1 Pseudomonas sp. E6002
AGCGTGGGTAACCCGGCAGGACGCCGGGTTAGCCGTCCTGGGCCAAGGATGGCCCATGACGGCGGCCCACGGTCCAAAGCCGGAGTGAGGGCACACCGAGCCTAGGCGAGGTGCCGAGTGGTGGGGCAAGAGCGTTTTGCTTACTTTTGGGCTCCTTTCAAAAGTGACCCGCTGTAAGAGCGGAACCAATACAAGCCATCACCCAAAAACGGATATGCCCCCAAAAAGAAGCATCACCCATTAGCCAGCTCTTCCAGATGATCCATCAACTCCTGCGGCTTAAGCACCAACACATCACTGTCCACCGCATCCAGCACTACCTCCGCCGTATTCCCGATCAACGCCCCGGAAATCCCGGTGCGCGCCACCGTACCAATGATGGTCACCGCCGCCTGCCACTTGTGCGCCGCGTGAGGAATCAACACATCCGCCGGCCCTTCCTCGATATGCAGATGAGTGTCGTCAATATCAAACTCCGCCTGGAACGCCTTGCACTGCTCACGATAGCGTGCCTCGATCGTCTCCTTGAGCTGAAACACCGGATCCGCCGCCGAGAGCATCGGCGACGGATGCGCACTGATCACATGCAACTGCGCCTTGGCCAAACTCGCGATATCAAACCCATGATCAATGATCGCGTTATGCAATGCCTGATGCTCGGCATCAGAATTGCCCACATCGATGGCCGCCAAAATCACCCCGCCAGCCCAAGGCCTGGACGTCTTCACCAGCAGCACCGGAGTCGGGCAGTAGCGCATCAACTTCCAGTCGGCAGGCGTCAACAGTGCCTTTTTCAGCGGGCTGTCAGCGAAATGCTGCTTGACCACCAACCCACACCCCTCTGCCTGCTGCACGTCGATGATGGTTTCATGCAGGCTGTCATTCCACGCCTGTTCAGTCGTGACGCTGTAGCCATCCTCCTGCAAACCGGCCTTCAGCAGGCTCAACATCGCAGAATGCTCGTGCTTCTTGTCACACACCAACAAATGCAAATGTGCCCCGGTGACGCCGGCAATCAGCTTGGCGCGCTTGAGGGCCAGGCTTTCCGAATGCTCAGGCTCGATGACCACCAGGATGCTGCGTATGGCTTGCATGGTCGGGTTCTCCAAAAAAGGGTGGGCGTGGAACAACTATAGTTGCTGCCCGGCACACGTCATGTTGATGCACATCAAGCCCGGTAGCTGGCGGTCTGCGGCGCGGTCGGTATAATCGCCGGCCTTTTGTGAATCTTTGCCCGTGAGCCCGATGAACCTGCCAGAAATCCACGAATTCCTCGGTTGCCGCACCCCCGACGGCTGGGTCCAGGCCGCGTTGGCCGACCAGGAAACCCTGCTGATCGACCACAAGAACTGTGAATTCAAGGCCGCCAGCACCGCCTTGAGCCTGATCGCCAAGTACCATTCCCACGTCGACCTGATCAACCTGATGTCACGCCTGGCCCGGGAAGAACTGGTGCACCACGAGCAAGTCATGCGCCTGATGAAGAAGCGCAAGATCGAGCTGCGCCAACTGTCCGCCGGCCGCTACGCTTCGGGTTTGCGCAAGGTGGTGCGCAGCCATGAACCGGTCAAACTGGTGGATACCCTGGTGGTCGGCGCGTTTATCGAAGCCCGCAGTTGCGAGCGTTTCGAAGCGCTGGTGCCGCATTTGGACGAAGAACTCGGCAAGTTCTATTTCGGCCTGCTGAAAAGCGAGGCCCGGCATTTCCAGGGTTACCTGAAACTGGCTTACCAGTACGGCGACGCCAAGGACATCGCCCAGGTCATCGACCGTGTACGCGCCGCCGAGCAGGAACTGATCGAGTCACCGGACGTCGAGTTCCGCTTTCACAGCGGCGTGCCAGCCTGACGCAACCGCTGCACCGAGCAACGCGGTGATCCCGGCGAGTATCAGGATCACCGCCTGCGTCCCCAGCGGCGCCGCCAGCAGTGCGATCAGCAACCCGGCCAGCGGCTGCGAGAGGTTGTTGAGCAAGGTCAGCACGCCCACCGTCTTGCCAAAGTCCCGGGCCGGGATTACCCGTTGTCGGACGCTGCGGATGTACACGTTGAACATCTTGTCGAAACCGGTCAGCAGCAGGAAACCCACGGCATAAGCCCACACATTCGGGCTGATGGCCGTGATCAACGCTCCCACGGCAATCATCGAATACGACAAACCGCCCAGCACCTTGAGCGGCAGGGACGCGCGCGCCAGGAAAAACAGGATGGCGATGGTCACCAGCGCGCCGGCCGCCTGCAACCCGGCGTAGGTGTCCTTGCCGGCGGCGTATTGGCCAATGACCATCGCGGCGGAAGTGGCGAGGGTGACGCCGATGATCAGGTTCACACCCACCGCCAGGGCGATAATCCTTTTCAGCTCCGGCAGGTCGCGGATATGCCCGAAGGCAACGCGCAACGGCTGCAGCCAGATGTCGTTGTGCTGCTCGAAGGTTTCAAGATTGACCGTGGTGTGGCGTTGCCAGATGCGCATCGCCAGGTCCGCCAGCAGGAACAGCCCGGCAACCCCCAGCACGACCCAGTGCCAGGCCCAGACGCCCAACATCAGCGCGGCCACCAGTGGGCCCAGCACCAGCCCGGTCTGGTCGGCAATCTGCGAGTAGGACAAGGTCTTGGCGTAGGTGTAACGCTTGAAGATATGCGGCAGCAGCACTTCCCGGGCCATGATGCCCTGGGTGGTCAACACGCCGCACAGCGCCGAAAGCATGACAATCCAGTAAATCCCGTCGAACATTCCATACAGCAGCACCGCCGCCACACACGCCAGCGCCCGGTACACCTGGCTGATATGCAGGACGCGCACGGCGGGATATTTGTCGCACAACGCCCCGCACACCGGGAACGACAGGTACCGCGGCAAGGATTCGACAAAAAACGCCAGGCCCGCCCAGGACACACTGTTGGTGGTCTGGAACACGATCAGCGGCACGATGAACAACAGAATCTGGTCGGCCAGGCGTGACAGAAACAACGAAATGAAGAAAGCCAGGTAATCCTTGCGCATGGTGTGCTCGTGTCCGTGAGTCAAATTGTCGTCAGTAGCCGGAGCCGGATTTATCCGTGAGATTGTGGCGCTCGTCGCCCTTGAGCGGCGGGTTGAATACGCTGACCAGCACCAGGTCCTGCTCCTTTCCGCCTCTTAGATAATGGCAGTCGTGTTGGTCCAGCGCATAAATATCACCGGGGCGGATCGGGTAGACGTTACCGTCCATATCTTCGACTTCACCCTCACCGGCGATGCAGTAGCAAGCCTCCAGGTGATTACGGTATTGCAGCAGTGACTCGGTGCCGGCACGCACGACGGTGTGGCAGACGGTATAACCCATCCCGTCCTTTTCCGTCAGCAACCGATGGCTGGTGCCAGCGCCCCATTCGACAAAGTGCGCGGTGTTTTCTATGTCTGATTTGTGACGAACGAACATGGTTTTCTCCCGCTATGTAGGTAGAGGGCCATGATTCTCTTGTGTTTGTGGTGTTGTCATCAGCGACACTTCCGAAAAGCGTGTGGGGCGCATCTGGCGGACGGTACCGAGTTAAAGACTGCGGTGAAACTGTTAAAAACTCTTAAAAGCATGAAGCTTCGTCGGCCAGTGATGGCCAGCTGCTTTAGTCTGCCGGCTTGCCACCTATAATGCGCACACTTCAATCCGCGCGTGCACTGGAAATTTATGGATAACTTGGGTCTCGGCAAGGTCTTGCTCGTGGAGGACGATGAGAAGCTGGCAGGGCTGATCGCCCATTTCCTGTCCCAGCATGGCTTCGAGGTGCTGGCCGTGCACCGCGGCGATCTGGCGCTGGCGGCGTTCCTGGAGTTCAAGCCGAAGATCGTCGTGCTCGACCTGATGCTGCCCGGCCAGAGCGGCCTGCATGTGTGCCGTGAAATTCGCAACGTGTCCGACACGCCCATCGTGATCCTCACCGCCAAGGAAGACGACCTCGACCACATCCTCGGCCTGGAGTCCGGCGCCGATGATTATGTGATCAAGCCGATCAAGCCGCCTGTGCTGCTGGCTCGCCTGCGCGCCCTGCAACGTCGCCAGGCGCCGGAACCCACGGTGCGCGGCGCCCTTGAGTTCGGCCGCCTGGCCATCGACCGCAGTTGCCGGGTGGTGAGCCTGGGCGGGGAGAAGATCGACCTGACCACCATGGAATTCGAACTGCTGTGGTTGCTGGCCAGCGCCGCCGGGAAAATCCTCTCCCGCGATGACATCCTCAACCGCATGCGCGGTATTGCCTTTGACGGGCTCAACCGCAGCGTCGACGTGTACATCAGCAAGCTGCGCGGCAAGCTCAATGACAACCCCCGGGAGCCGGTGTGCATCAAGACCATCTGGGGCAAGGGCTACCTGTTCAATCCGTTCGCCTGGGAGGTCTAGATGTTAAGGCTGTTTCTGCGTCTGTATATCATCCTGGCCATTGGCTTGGCCGGGGCGATCTGGCTGGTGAACTACACCTTCGATGAGCTGTTGCCGGAGGCCAACGAAACCTACAACCGCGAAGCCCTGCGCGGCCCGGCGTATGGGCTGGTGGAACAATTGCGGCCGGTGACGGGGGAAGCGCGCGCCGCCCGCCTGGCCGAGTTGCAACCTCACTATGGGCTGCGCCTGGCGCTGGTGCAGCGGGACACGCTGAAACTTACCGAGCGTGAACAGCAATTGCTGGCCAGTGGCGAGTTGGTGGTGCGTGGGGATTTCATGGAGTTCATCTCCAACATCGACGGCGGCCACCAACTGCTGGAAATCAAACTGCCGGAAGAGCCCAAGTGGCTGTACATGTGGGCCTATGGCTTTCTCGGCCTGTGCCTGGCGATTGTCCTGTACTTCTGGGTTCGGCCCCATTGGCGTGACCTGGAGCATATCCGCCTGGCCGCGCAACGTTTCGGTGACAACAATCTCGGCTCGCGCATCCTGCTGCCGCGCCGTTCTACCGTGCGCGAGTTGGCGGGGCACTTCAACCAGATGGCCGAGCGCATTGAAAGCCTGATCGCCAACCAGCGCGAGTTGACCAACGCCGTGTCCCACGAGCTGCGTACGCCGATTGCGCGGCTGTCGTTTGAGCTCGACCAGCTCAAGCAACAGGCCGATCCACGAGAGAGCCGCGCACTGATCGCCGACATGTATGCCGACCTCGGCGAGCTGGAAGAAATGGTCTCGGAACTGTTGACCTACGCCAGCCTGGAACGCGGCGCCACGCAGATCACCCGGGAAAGCATCGAGGCCCACAGCTGGCTCGACAGTGTGATCGGCAGCGTCGCCCTGGAGGCCGAGGCGGCAGGCGTGCAGTTGCTGCTGCGCACCTGTGAAGTCGATTACATCCGTATCGAGCCGCGCTTTATGGCACGGGCGGTGATCAACCTGTTGCGCAATGCAATTCGCTACGCCGACCGGCGCGTGGAAGTGTCGCTGGTGAAGTTTGGCACCGGCTATGAAGTACGGGTCAATGACGACGGGCCCGGTGTGCCGGTGGAAGGGCGAGGGAAGATTTTCGAGCCATTCCTGCGCCTGGACGCCAGCCGTGACCGCCGCACCGGTGGCTTCGGCCTCGGCCTGGCGCTGGTGCGGCGGGTGTGCCAATGGCATGGCGGGCAGGTTGAAGTGCTGGATTCGGAGTGGGGCGGGGCATCGTTTCGGATGACCTGGGCGTATGCCGAGTAATCATCCAGGAGCCATGGAGATCAAATGTGGGAGCGGGCTTGCTCGCGAAGGCGGTGAATCAGTCGCCGGATACATTGACTGAAACACCGCCTTCGCGAGCAAGCCAGCTCCCACATTTTGATTGGGTTACCAAAGTTAGAACGTGTATTCGACCATCCCCATCACCGACGTCTGCAAGCGTCTCTCCACAATCGGGCTTTGCCCGGCCTTGTCTGCCAGGTACTGCACATCCAACAGCGTCGAAAACTGTGTGTGCTCGCTGATCGGCAAGCTCCACACCAGATTCATCCCGTTGCTGATGTTGCCGCCGCTGGCCTTGTAGGCCTTGAAGCGACTCTGTGCGGCCTGGCCGGTGGTCACGCCGTACCAGGTCTGCAGGTAGTTGCTGTCGCCAAAATGGCTGCTGAGGCTGGCATCCAGCGAACCGTAGTCGCCGTCGTACAGGTTGGTGCCCAGGCTCAGCTCCAGGTGGGTGAACGCCTTGCCGGAATCCTTGTGATCATCTTCCTCAAGCGCATGCTCCAGGGTTGCGCCGAGAATCACTCCGCCCAGGTTATAGCTGCCACTGACACCCACCTGGGGGCGAGTCTTGATCTCGCCCATGCCCTTGAGTTTCTTCGAGCCCGGGCGCCCGGTCTTGCTTTCGTCCTTGCGTGAGCCGCTGGCGCCGACGTAGGCGCTGAAGCTCGCACCGCCGCCGTCATAACCCCAGCCCAGGCCCTTGTCGGTGTCGAGGAAAATCCCCCACGGGCCGACGATGGCCGCCCCCAGCACCGGCGCGGTGACTCGCTCGTCGCTGCCGCTGTAGCGGGGCAGGTTGGCCACGCCGGCCTTGAGGGTGTATTCCCAGTCGTCGGCCAGCAGGGTGTCGGCGCTTGCAAGCAAGCACAGCGACGTCAGGGACAGGCAGAGGTGTTTTGAACGCATGATGGTCTTCATGTGAGGTCAGAGACTCAAGGGGTTGTGGGGAGAATCGGTACGTTTGAAGTGGTAGCCGGAGGCGCTCAGGCCGTTGACCTGGCGACTCACGGTATCGCCCAGGCCATAGCCGTTGCCGGCCAGCACCGCGTGGGCGTTGTCCACGGGCAGCAGGATGTAGTCGGTCAGCGGCTCGTCGTGCAGTTGGCCGCGGATCACCAGGAAGCCGTTCTCCAGGCGCACGCTGATGCCGCTCAGGGGCGCGTCGGGCTCATGGGTGTTGAGCACTTGATAGGTACCGATGGTGTCGGCCCAGGCATTGCTCAGCGGGGTCTGTTCGATGCGTTCGCCCACCGGGACGCGTTGGCCGTGGCTGCGGGCGGTGAGCATCTGGCGCCCTTGCACCGTTACCACATCCAGCTGCACACGGCCCAGTTCGCCGAGGTCCTTGAGCCAGAAGCCGAGGAATTTCTGTTGTGCCCGCAGCCAGCCCTGGCCGTCGCGCAGCAGTTCGAAACGGGTGTCGGCCAACTCGCCATACAGCTGGCCGTTTTCGTCCTTGATACGGAAAATGCCCCAGGCCGTGGCATAGAAACCGGCCAGGCGCTTGCGGTCGATGGCGGCGGGCACCTGGCGAATCTTCAGGCCGTGGGCCGGCTGTTGGCAGTCGTCGGAACACACCGGGTCGCCGGTCTGGGCCTGAAGCATCAGGCGCAGGGTGTCGGTGGTCAGGGACGCCACCATCTCTTCGGCGTTGCTGTCGTTGGCCATCACGATCACGGCCAGTTGCTGGTCCGGCAGCATCGTCAGTTGCGCCGCGAAATCATCTCCGCCACCGCTGTGCTGGAAGGTGCGAATGCCGGGGCCCACCGGCTCATCGCCGCAAGGGGCGAGAAACCACCCCAGGCCCATCTGGCAGTCGAAGTCCAGGGCGTTGCCGGTGTTTTGCTGGCTGAACATCTCGTCAATCGACTGGCTGCCCAGTACCTGTCTGTCTTTATAGAGGCCCCGGGCGAAGAGCATGCGCACGTAGTGGCTGAGGTCCTTGGGGCTGCTCCACAGGCCACCGGCCGCAAGGTCGCGCACCTGGGCGTCGGCGCTGACGGTGCCGTCTGCATAACCCCGGGCGCGAAAGCCCGGTTGCGCGCCGGTGCCGACGAAGCTCGACTGGTTCATCTCCAGGGGCTTGAGCAGGCTGCTTTGCAGTCGGGTTTCGAAATCCTGCCGACTGCTGCGTTCGATGGCGGCGCCGACCAGGGCGTAGCCGAGGTTGGAATAGGCCACCTGGGTCCCCGGTGGCGTGCTCAGCCAAACCCCTGAAATACGCATCGGCATCTGGCCCATGGCGAAGGTGTTGCGCACGTCCCGCAGGTGTTCGCTGGGCAGGCCGGACTGGTGGCTGAGCAGGCGGCGCAGGGTGATGTCGCGGTCGGCGGCAGCCTGGTCGGAATGAAAGCGCGAGCGTACGTAGAACTCCCGCAGCGTGTCCTGGATCGGGGCGTCGAGGGCCAGGCGCTGTTGCTCCACCAGTTGCAGGGCGGCGGTGGCGGTCAGCAGTTTGGAGAGGGCGCCGGCGCGGAACGCGGTGTTGGGGGTGACGGGTTTGCCCAGGGCCTTGTCGGCCAGGCCAAAGCCCTGGGCCCAGATCAGTTCCTGGCCGTTGACCAGGGCGATGGACAGGCCGGGTATGTTTTGCCTGGCCATTTCGCTGGGAATGCGTTTTTGCAGGTAGCGGATAATTGCGCTGTAGTCGCCCTTGGGAATGGGCGGCGGGGCCGGCGGCTGGCCGTGGCAGCCGAGGCTGCCCAGCAGGCAACCCAGCAGCGGAATACTGCGCAATGTGCGAAACATGATGAGCACCCGAGGGGTGGTTTGGATGCTCGAATGCTAGGGGCGGGCCGTCGATGAGTCTTTGTGAGCTTTGTCGGGAAACTGTCAAAGACTGTTAATACAGGCCGCCCCTAGCGGGTTTGCTCCATTGCCGCAGCTCCAGCATCAGCTATACCTAATGCTCAACGCTTCCTCAACGTCAGCCAAGGAGTCTCGCGATGAAACTGGGAATAATGATCAGCACCGTGTGTATTGCCACGATCGGGGTGATGGGGTGTTCCAGCAAGGTGACGCAGCCGGACGAATACTCCGGGTTTCTCTCAGACTACAGCAACCTCAAGGAAGCCAAGTCGCCATCGGGCGCGCAGGTGATGCGTTGGGTGGACCCCAACCTGAGTCTGAGCCGTTATAACGCGGTGTACATCGAGCCCACTCAGTTCTACCCCAAGCCGCAAGCCAGCACCAAGATCCCTGAAAGCACCTTGCAGGGCATCAGCACCTACTACAGCCAGGCGCTCAAGCGCGAACTGGAAAAGTCCTTGCCGCTGGCCGACGGACCAGGCCCGGGCGTGATCGTGGTGCGCGCGGCGATCACTGCCGTCAGCAGCAAGACCGAAAGTCTCAAGCCCTATGAGTACATTCCTGTCGCCCTGGTGGTCGCCACGGTCAGCACGGGCGCCGGGATTCGTGACCAGGAAACCACCTTGGGCACCGAAGCCCAATTCCTCGACGGTGCCAGTGGCAAGGTGGTCGCCCAAGTCGTGCGCAAAGGCACCGGTAAACCGTTGGCAAACGACTCCCAGGTGATGAAAGCCGATGACGTGAAAAGCGTCATCGACGGCTGGGCGTCGGACCTGCATCAATCGTTTTTGAAGCTTAAAAAGGGCTAAGCCTCAAACGGTGCGCGACTTGAGCGGGTGCTATTTGATCGGTGTGAGCGGTGGCTGCTTCCATTGCCCGTTACCCACTTCAGGCTTGGGCAGGTAAATGCGCAATAGGGCATAGAACGGGCCGGGTGGTGCTGGCAGCCAGTTGCTTTGTTCCGCTTTCGGTGGCTCGTGGTGCGCGACCAACAGCGTCAGGCCGCCATCGGCGTCGAGCTTGAAGTTGGGCAACATCCCCGACGTGAGCACGTAGCGCTTCTTCAGGTTGGGGGTCAGCAGATTGGTCTTGGCGTTGTACATGGTCAGTGACCAGAATGCGTCGGTCGGTGGCAACTGGTCCTTGGCGAAGTGCAGGGTGTAGCTGTGGCGTGCGCCGTTGGCGGGTTTGCCCTCGCTGTCCACGGAGTAGCGCAGGTAGGCCGTTTCATCGCCGGAGTTGCCAAACAGGTGCAGGTTGGCGCCAGCGTAGCGGTACAGGTAGTTGTTTTGAAGGTGGTCGCGATTGCCGAACAGGTCTGCACTGGATACTTGATGGGTATCGATCTTGTCTTTTTTGAAGGCTGCATACTCGGCTTTGCCGTCGGCGATGCCGTCATCCAGCGCTTTGCGTTGCTCAACCGTCAGGGCCTTGAGGTCGAACGGTTTACCCGCCTCGACGCCGATCCTGGCAAAACGCGCGAGCACGTCTTTCTCACTGTCCTGCGGTGCTGCGTAGGCCAGCATGAAGTTCAGATAGCGGAACAGATGCACGCTGTCGCTCATGTTCGGCGTAGGCTTGGGCCAGGCAATTTTCGGCGGCTTGATGGGTTTGGGCTGCTTCACGTAGCTGCTCAGGGTCTGGACCTTATAGCCGCCCTGGATCTGTCTGACTTTGCCCAAGTCCTTTTCATCGAACAATTGAGTGCGGTACAGGGCGTAGGCGATGTTGCTTTCGCTGTACACGACGCGGTCGATATCGGTTGGCTGCTGGCCTTTCCAGCCCGGGCCGGCAATCATGTAGTGGCCACCGTTGTTACCGGTGCTGCGGGTACCCAGATAGCCGAAGTTCTGCGTATAGAGGTCGACCAACTGCACGGCGTAGTAGCGGTTGTCTTCGATCCTGGGCAGGGTCAACACCACGGGCTCGGCCCGCAGATCGAGCCAGACAAAGGAGTTGGGCGTGTCCGGGTTGGGGGTGGGGATCGCTGTATCTTTAGGGGTTATCGCCTGCGCGGTGTTCCCGATGTGGTTGAACGGCGCCTTGAAGTTCGCCCCGGTCTTGTCGACAGCCTGGGTGTAGAGAGTCTTGTACATCTCCACCACCGGGAAGCCATAAAGATAGGCTTCCTTGGCGATGGCCCGGGCTTCACTCGGCGTGGCGGTGAAATCGGCCCAGGCGCCGGTACTCATGAAAATCGAGAGGCTCGCCAGCAGCAGGCGCGTCGGTGTTCGAATCATGTTGTTGCGTCCTTACTGAGTCAGTCGGATGTCGTCGAGTTTTCAGCTGTTATAAAAGCAGGCTCCGGTGGGCGCGTACAGTCGCAACTAGCTGAACCTTTGCGTGCCAGGCAGAGTTTGCACTCAGTTGCTCGGGAAGTCTTTTGGCACGTGAGGTTCAACGCAAAGATCTATCGATCAGTTGACATCAACGAGATCAAGTGCCGCCTGTGAAAGGCGGCATCGGGGGGCAGTCAAGGCAGTATGGACTTAACCTTGTCACGCAACTGATCAATCGAGAACGGCTTGCCGATCACCTGCATGTCGGCTGGCGAATCGATATTTTCGGCATAACCGCTGGCGAACAGGATGGGCAGGGCGGGGCGTATTTCACGGGCCTTGAGGGCCAGTTGCTTGCCGTCCATGTCCGGCAGGCCGACGTCGGTCATCATCAGGTCGATGGTCTGGTCGGTGTCTTGAACTATTTTCAAGGCTTCTTCGGCATCGGCCGCTTCAAGCACTTGGTACTCCAGCTCTTCGAGGACATCGACGATCAACATGCGCACGATGGCGTCGTCTTCGACTACAAGGATGGTGGAGGGGGCGGCTGACATAGTGGAGGTTCCCGAACAGTGGAAGGGGCAGGTCTTGGGCGATGGGAAGACCGTTTTCATCCTGAGTATTGTCGGTCCCGGCAAGTTCCCCAGATAAGCAAAACATTGTGCCGGTAACGGCTACAAATGTCGCGTATCACCGCCACTCACTTGCCAGGGGCTTGCTGGAACAACCAGCAAGCCCCGGCCATGGTCTCAAGCTGCCGGTTTTATCGGTTAAAGGGATCCGTACACCAACCCATGTACCCGGCTCTGGTTCTCGCTTGCCTTGAATGTGCTGACCGTATATTCCGGGTTTGTCGGCGTCCCAAACGCTCCCGGGATGAGCGGCGTCTTACTATTGGCCAGCGATTCCTTCATTCCTTTCTTCATGGCGTCCTCGGTCGGAAAATTGACCAATCCGAAATTGGGGTCGAAATAGAACCATTTTCGCGTGCCGCCTTCCACGATCACTCCCGCTGTCATCGCGTGGACGGGCGTGGCGATGATGAGTGTCTTGGACGTCGTCGCGTTGGCCAGGTCATCGATGATGGCCTGATAGGACTTTTGCGTGACGACTTCAGCCGAGTGCGGTCGCTTTCTGAAGTGATCCTGGGCTTCGCTCATGTCCTTGATGAACCTCGCCGATTTTGGGTTGGTTTCCTTGGTTGCCGCTGCAATGAAAAGCTTGTCGATGTACTCGTCCTGTTTTCCAACGGACACGGCGTAGGCCATTGCGTTGGCTAACACGCCACATTCGCCTCCGGTCACCGTGTCCACCTGGCTCAAATAGAAATTCTGGGGCATGCCCCGAAGCTTGATGCCGGGGATGCGCTCAATTTCGGCTTTGTAGAACTCATAGTTTTTAAGGCCGACTTCTGATCGCTTTTTGCCTATTGACTGTGCCAGGGCGCCGATTTCTTCGGGGCTTCGATTCGGCTTAAGTGCCAGTTCCATGAGCTCTGCGATATCCATGGAGCCCGAGTAGCCCGGGATGTCATCCACTACCCCGTTGTTATAGCCACGCATATACGCATCGTGGCTCGTTGTTCTGGCGTGTTCCTGCGTAGCCTTGAATGAGTTGGATAATTGCTTGGAGGGTGTGTTTTGCGCCTTGGTGGCCGGCCCTCCGACAAAGTACTCCCAGAAGCTTTCAACGTTGTCCTGGACCGACACGGTCTGTGGCGTGAACCCCTTCAGCGGTGGGCCATAGGGTTGTTTCTTGAGGGCGTCGTACGCGTACCATTCGCCCTTGTTCAATACAGCGGAGGCTTCGACGGTTTGATCCGCCAGCTTGATGGTGCCGATTGCCGCGACGCCATGTTCCTTGCCGGCGGCTTTCAACAGGTCATGGCTGCCGGCTGCCCCCTTGAGTTTGTTTAGCCCGTTAATGCTTTTTTCGACTACAAACTTGCCGCCCCGGTTAATCAGTCCTGCGCCTCCCAGAAGCAAATCGCCCAAGCCGCCCACCGGGTTCAAGGCGCCGATGGTGGCGACACCGATCTTTTTGGCAACATTCAGCGCCTTGGCGCCTGCACTGAGGGCTTTTGTGCCCGCCTGTGCCGCTTTGGACGAACCCAGGCTGACAAAGCCCAGCAGGTCCAGCTGGAGGTCAATCGCCCCCTCCAGGTAATTACCCTTGGTAAAGTTGGCAATCGCTGACTTGAAGGGAATGAGGTCGAGGAAGAAATGGGTCACCTTCAACTCGGTTTCCATTTGCTTGTCGTAGGTCGTGGCGCCTTTGGCTTGCTTGACGACATCCTCGTTGCCCAGGTCGAGGTTTTCGACAAATGCCTCCGCGATGTACTGGGTACGGGCGGTGGCAAAGCTGTTGGGAGGCAGTGGGTTCGTGTCTGTACTGGCTGAGCGCTCGGGCTCACTGGCCTCTGAAGCGTCGAATTTTTTTATTCTGTTTTCCTCGATCGCCAGTTCCCAGGTACTCGCAGAGAAATCCTGGGGCGTTACTTTTTTGATGCTGCCGTTTTTTATGTCCAGCCTATAGGTAACAGGTTCTGTGCCACCCTCTACCTGTATCAGCAGCTCATTTTTAATCGGTTTGAAAAGCGAGGTGACCAGGTTTGGGCCCAATTGATAAACAGAGGGCTGGTAAAAAGTGAGGTTGCCCTGCTCGATGTTTTTTCGATCTTCCAGCGGCAGGCTGGCGATCAGGTGCTTTACGGTGGTGGCAACCCCGTCGTTCAACGACTTGATCGACGCTTCAAACTGCTTTTGAAATGTCGCGTTTACGTCGAACTTGAGCGACTGGCCTTCCAGTGCCTGGGTGATGTCTGGATCCTTGGATTCCCAGGTGTAATCGCCCAAGCCACTCATGGCGATGTCCAGCAACGAATGCAGGCCCGCAGGTGCGCGGTTTGGGTCGTAGAGCGGCACGCCAAACTGTTGTTGGCGGGTGTCCTTCACCGTCAGGGCCTTTTTTTCAAACGGCACATCCTCGCCAAATCGCTCTTTGAGCTGGGCCAGTGCAATGGCCTTGCGGCTCGGGATATCGGTCTCCAGCAGGGTGGAGGCCTTCATGCGTTCATCCACCTGTTGAGTGAACTCGACGCGTATCGCTTCCAGCTGGTCGGGGCTGTAGGCATCGTCGGGTTGTTTGCTGATAACGCCGTTGGCCACGGCCCAATCAATCAGCGCTGCCCTCTGTGCGCTTTGGGTCACGGCGGGCTCGGCGAGTGCAGCGCTTTCGGCCTTGAGCATCACTTGGGCAAAAGTCATGTTCGGTACCGAGCCCGGCGACTGCGCTTCAATCGACGCCGCCGCAACCGCCAGGTTGACCCAGGCCGGGCTGCCATAGGTCACGCTGGCCGGGATGTCTTTGATCAGGAACTCCGGGGCTGTTCTTGCCAGCAATACGTAAGCACCCGCCTGGGCCATCTCGGGGCTCGTTCTGCCCTCGCTCGACAGGTGTGCGCTCAGCCCGTTGACGATGGCAGAGGCCGGCTTGCCCCAATGTTCTTCACTGGCCACGTCGAAACCGGCCAGTTTGTTCCGTTGAGGCGCCTGGACTGACTCGGGATCCATCTGTGCACTGATGGCGGCCAGCAGGTAGTCGTAATGGCTGTTCTTGGTCTCGATACCATTGAGCCCGCGCTGCAGGGCCTGGCCCATCAGTTGGCCTTCGGGCGAGCTTAAAAGAAACTCGAGGATCTTCGCCGGGTCGTTCAAGGCGGCCACAGGAATGGGATTCTGGTACGCGAGAAAGTCCAGGACGCTCTTTGTCTGCGTGACTTGCGGCTGATCGCCGAGGTGGTGGGCGTGGTTCATCGCAAGCAGGCGCAACTGAGTTTGCTGGTTCTGGTCCAGCGGTGCAGGCCAGGACAAGGCACCGCCCAGGTCACCGAAAGGGTGGGCGGCGATCCTGACGGTCGCTTCCAGTTTCAGCTTGAGCAACTCGGCCTTGGAGGTTGGCAGAGGCACCCCGTTGGCATTCAGGAATGCCTCCAGGCTTTGGTTGACCCTGGTCCCCATGTCCAGGGTGTTGTGATGAGACGAGTCCGGATGAATGGCCATTTGTGTGAGCTTCAGGACGGACTGTACATAGGGGGCGGTGTCGTAGTCTTGCAGGGCCGGGGCTGCGAGGTTGATGGCGTCCAGCAGGTTCTGCCAGTTCTGCCGGTCGGCCATGGGCTGTTTCAGCACATCGGAGCGGCTGGCGGCTGATGCTGGCGCTGCTGCAACGGCAGGGGGCGTGGCTGGCTGGGGGCTCAGGGACGATGCCCCGGAAGCAGGGGAGGAAGAGAATTGGGGCGCAGGCTGTTGCACGGAGAGGTTGCTGACATTTTGCATCGGTGGGTACCTGTTTTATTAGGAGATACGCGCCTTTTCCGAGGAGGTTCCCTGTTCCCCACGGCACCCCTTTGGGTGGGGCGGCCCACACACAACGTTCCAGGCTCACTTCGGTTCCCATGTAAGAAGGAAAGTCAATTGCCGAGTGTTAAAAACACATCCATTCGTCTATTTATCAATGGGTTATGTAATCCATGTCGCTACGGGTAGCAGAAAAATAGCGCTCAGGCGCAACTTTGGGGCAAACTCCTCGTTTTTCCGTATTGGCCAAGGCATGCCCATGACTCCCGCGTCGTCCGTCGATGAGAAAAGCTTCCGTAAATTGCTGGGCCGCAACGTGGCACTGCCGTTGGGCGTTGGCGTGCTCAGCGCGGTGTTTTTCGTCGTTCTGATCACCTACCTGTTGTCGGTGATCCAGTGGGTCGAACACACCGACCGGGTAATCAACAATCTCAACGAAACCTCGAAACTGACCGTGGACCTGGAAACCGGCATGCGGGGCTTCCTGATTACCGGTGACGAGCATTTCCTCGACCCGTACGAAGTGGCCAAGCCGCGGATCATTTCCGACTTGCGCAACTTGCAGGCACTGGTGGCGGACAATCCGGAGCAGGTGGACCGGCTCAAGCGTCTGGAGTCGTTGCAACAGGCGTGGAACACCTACGCCCAGTCGATGATTGACATGCAGCGGCAAAACGGCGATTACCGCACCGCCGTGAAAGCCGGGCGTGGCAAGAGCCTGACGGACGAGATTCGCAAGGAGTACGACCGGGCGGTGGCGATGGAGCAACAGTTCCGCATCACCCGCAACGAAGACGTTACCCGCACCACGATCATCAGCGTCACCTTGTACCTGGTGTTTGTGCTCGGCCTGAGTGGCTTCCTGGCGTATGTCGGCCGAAAGAATCTTCTAGAACTTTCAAACAGTTACAGCGAAAACCTAATGTCGCAGCAGAGGATCGCCAAGCGCCTCGAGCAGCAAGCCTGGTTGCGCAACGGCCAGACCGAGCTGGCCGAGCAGGTCCTTGGCCAACTGACGCTGAACCTGCTGGGGCGCAACATTTTGCAGTTCTTTGCCCAGTACATGGGCTCGGCGGTGGCGGCGTTGTACGTGCGTGAAGAGCACGGCGGCCTCACACGCGTGGCTACCTATGGCTTCTCCCGCGAGCAGGAGCAGCAGGAACAGTCGATCTACAACGACGAAGGCATCGTCGGCCAATCGGCCCGGCAGGACCGCCTGATTCGCCTGGACGATGTGCCGGTGGATTACTTCAAGGTCAGTTCCGGCCTCGGCGAAGGTGCGACCCGCAGCGTGCTGGTGGTACCGACCAGCGATGATGGCCGGGTCAACGGGGTGATCGAACTGGGTTTCCTGCGTGCACTCGATGACCGTGATGTCGAACTGCTGGAGTTGATTGCCGACAACATCGGCACCTCCATCGAAGCCGCGCGTTATCGCCAGCGCCTGCAGGAAGTGCTGGCCGAAACCCAGCAGCTCAATGAAGAGCTGCAAGTGCAGCAGGAAGAGCTCAAGACGGCCAACGAAGAGCTGGAAGAACAGTCGCGCATCCTCAAGGAGTCCCAGGCCCACCTGGAAACCCAACAGGCGGAGCTGGAACAGACCAACGAACAATTGGCCGAACAGACCCAGACCCTGGCCGAGCAGCGCGATGCCATGGACCAGAAGAACGTCCAGCTCAACCGCGTACAGATCGAGCTGGAAGAGCGCGCCGACGAGTTGCAGCGCTCCAGCAAGTACAAGTCCGAATTCCTCGCCAACATGTCCCACGAGCTGCGCACGCCGCTGAACAGCTCGTTGATCCTGGCCAAGTTGCTGGCGGAGAACCCCCAGGAAAACCTCAGCGCCGAACAGGTCAAGTTCGCCGAGTCGATCTACTCGGCCGGTAACGACTTGCTCAACCTGATCAATGACATCCTCGATATCTCCAAGGTCGAAGCCGGCAAGCTGGAAATGCGCCCGGAGAACACCAGCGTTGCGCGCCTGGTGGATGGGCTGCGCGGCATGTTCGAGCCGCTGGCGGCCGACCGCAAGCTCGGGTTCCAGGTGGAGGTGCAGGAAGGCTCGCCACACATGCTGTTCACCGACCGCCAGCGCCTGGAGCAGATTCTGAAGAACCTGCTGTCCAACGCCATCAAGTTCACCGAGAAAGGTGAGGTCAGCCTGTCGGTATCCCGGGCACCGGGGGAGGGCATCGCCTTTACCGTACGCGACTCGGGGATTGGCATCGCTCCGGACCAGCAGGAAAGCATCTTCGAGGCCTTCCGCCAGGCCGATGGCACCACCAACCGTCGTTACGGCGGCACCGGCCTGGGCCTGTCGATTTCCCGGGACCTGGCGAACCTGCTGGGCGGCTATATCAGCGTCACCAGCGAACCTGGCCAGGGCAGTATCTTTACCCTGGTGGTGCCCGAGCACTATGTAGAGCGTGACGAAGACACCCCGGCGCTGGAACAGCCGCGCGCGGTAGTCCCTGTGCCTGCACCGGCGCCGATCAAGGTGTCGCCGATGCCGATCGCCCACGAAGCGCAGATCCCGCGCTTTATCGATGACCGCGACAAGGCTCCGTTCGCCACGCGTTGCATCCTGGTGGTGGAAGATGAGCCCAACTTTGCCCGCATCCTCTTCGACCTCGCCCATGAACTGGGTTACCACTGCCTGGTGGCCCATGGTGCAGACGAAGGCTACGCCCTGGCGGAACAGTACATTCCCGACGCGATCCTGCTGGACATGCGCCTGCCGGACCATTCCGGCCTGACCGTGCTGCAACGTCTCAAGGAACATGCCGGGACCCGCCATATCCCGGTGCACGTGATTTCCGTGGAGGACCGCGTCGAAGCCGCCATGCACATGGGCGCCGTGGGCTATGCAGTCAAGCCGACCACCCGCGAAGAGCTCAAGGATGTGTTCGCCCGCCTGGAAGCCAAGCTGACGCAGAAGGTCAAGCGTGTGCTGCTGGTGGAAGACGATGACCTTCAGCGAGACAGCATTGCCCGCCTGATCGGCGACGATGATATCGAGATCACCGCCGTAGGCTTCGCCCAGGAGGCCCTGGACCTGCTGCGCACCCACATCTACGACTGCATGATCATCGACCTCAAGCTGCCGGACATGCTCGGCAACGAGCTGCTCAAGCGCATGTCCATCGAGGACATCTGCTCGTTCCCGCCGGTGATCGTCTACACCGGGCGCAACCTGACCCGCGATGAAGAGGCCGAACTGCGCAAGTATTCGCGCTCGATCATCATCAAGGGCGCGCGTTCCCCCGAGCGCCTGCTGGACGAGGTGACACTCTTTCTGCACAAAGTCGAATCGCAGTTGTCCCATGAACGCCAGACAATGCTCAGGACTGCCCGCAGCCGCGACAAGGTGTTCGAGGGCCGCAAGATCCTGCTGGTGGATGACGATGTACGCAATATCTTCGCCCTGACCAGTGCCCTGGAGCACAAGGGCGCGATTGTCGTGATCGGCCGTAATGGCCGCGAGGCGATCGAGAAACTCAATGAAGTCGATGACATCGACCTGGTACTGATGGACGTGATGATGCCGGAGATGGACGGGTACGAGGCCACCGCCTTGATCCGCCAGGACCCGCGCTGGCGCAAGCTGCCGATCATCGCGGTGACGGCCAAGGCCATGAAGGACGATCAGGAGCGCTGCCTGGCGGCAGGGTCCAACGATTACCTGGCCAAGCCCATCGACCTGGACCGGTTGTTTTCATTGATTCGCGTGTGGCTACCCAAGATGGAACGGATTTAATTGGAACGAAGCACTGACATCGAACTGCGCTTGTTGATTGAGGCGATTTACCTCAAGTACAGCTACGACTTTCGCGACTACTCCGGCGCTTCGGTCAAGCGCCGCGTGGCTCATGCGTTGCGTCAGTTCGACTGCGCCACCATCTCGGCCTTGCAGGAACGGGTGCTGCATGACCCGACGGCGTTCATGCAGTTGCTGCAGTTCCTGACGATTCCGGTCAGCGAAATGTTTCGCGACCCCTCGCACTTCCTGGCGATTCGCAAGGAAGTGGTGCCGCTGCTCAAGACCTACCCGTCGATCAAGATCTGGATCGCGGGCTGCAGTACCGGGGAGGAGGTGTATTCCATGGCCATCCTGTTGCGTGAGGAAGGCCTGCTGGAACGCACCATCATCTACGCCACCGACATCAATCCCCGGTCCCTGGAAAAAGCCAAGCAGGGGATTTTTTCCCTCGAGAACATCCGCGCCTATACCCACAACTACCAACAGGCCGGTGGCCAGCGTTCGTTTGCCGATTACTACACGGCGGCTTACGATCATGCGATCTTCGACAAGACCCTGCGGGAGAACGTGACGTTTGCCGATCACAGCCTGGCGACCGACAGCGTATTCTCCGAAACTCAATTAATTTCCTGTCGCAACGTATTGATTTACTTCAATAAAAAGTTGCAGGATCGGGCGTTTGGACTGTTCCATGAGTCGCTGTGTCATCGCGGCTTCCTGGTGCTGGGCAGCAAGGAAACCCTGGATTTTTCCGCCTACAGCAAACAGTTCGAACCCCTGGTCAAGCAAGAACGGATCTACCGAAAATTATGAATGAAGCTACTGCCAGCCCGGTATCCGGGATCGAGGCCATTGTGATCGGTGCTTCCGCAGGCGGTGTCGAGGCATTGCTGAGCATTTTTGGCGAGCTGCCGGCGAGCTTCGGCCTGCCGATCATTACCGTGCTGCATTTGCCGGACGAGCGCCGCAGCCAGTTGGCGGAAGTGTTTGACCGACGCGTATCGATGAAGGTAGTGGAGGCCCGCGACAAGGAAGTGATCCAGCCCGGCACCCTGTATTTTGCCGGCCCCGGTTATCACCTGTCGGTGGAGCACGACCGCAGCCTGTCACTGAGCCAGGAGGACCGCGTGCACCATTCCCGCCCGGCAATCGACTACCTGTTTGATTCAGCCGCCGATGTCTACGGCAAGGGCTTGCTGGCGATTTTGCTGACGGGGGCCAACCAGGACGGCGCCCGGGGCCTGGCCCACGTCAAGCAGAGCGGCGGTACCACGGTGGTGCAGGACCCTTTGGAGGCCCGCGTCGCCGTGATGCCCCGGGCCGCCCTGGCGCTGCATGAACCTGACCATATCCTCACCTTGAGCCGCATCGGCACCTTGCTGGCTTCCCTGGAATCCTCCCCATGTTAAGTACTGTCCAGGCCAAACTGCTGATCGTCGACGATCTGCCGGAAAACCTGCTGGCCCTTGAAGCGCTGATCAAGCGCGAGGACCGCCAGGTCTATAAGGCATTGAGCGCCGACGAGGCCTTGTCGCTGCTGCTGGAGCACGAGTTCGCCATGGCCATTCTCGACGTGCAGATGCCGGGCATGAACGGCTTCGAGCTGGCCGAGCTGATGCGCGGCACCGAAAAGACCAAGAACATTCCCATCGTGTTTGTCAGCGCTGCCGGCCGTGAGCTCAACTATGCGTTCAAGGGCTACGAAAGCGGCGCCGTGGATTTCCTGCACAAGCCGCTGGATATCCACGCGGTCAAGAGCAAGGTCAACGTATTCGTTGACCTGTACCGCCAGAGCAAGGCGATGAAGCAGCAGGTTGAAGCCCTGGAGCAAAGCCGGCGCGAGCAGGAAGCCTTGCTCACGCGCTTGCAGGCCACCCAGGCCGAACTGGAGCAGGCCGTGCGCATGCGCGATGACTTCATGTCGATCGTCGCCCACGAAGTGCGCACGCCCCTCAACGGGCTGATCCTGGAAACCCAGCTGCGCAAGATGCACCTTGCCCGGGACAACGCCGCAGCGTTTACCCTGGACAAGATGCACGCCATGGTCGACCGCGATGAGCGACAGATCCAGAGCCTGATCCGCCTGATCGAAGACATGCTCGACGTGTCGCGCATTCGCACGGGCAAGCTGTCGATCCGCCCCGGTCGCTTTGACCTCACGCAACTGGTGCACAACCTGCTGGAAAATTTTGCGCCGCAGGTGGCGGCGGCGGAGTCTTCGGTGGCCTGGGTCCAGGAAGGGCCGGTGGTAGGCAACTGGGATGAATTCCGTATCGAACAGGTGGTGTCCAACCTGTTGACCAACGCCTTGCGCTACGGGGCCAAGAGCCCGGTGGAAGTGCGGGTGTACGCCGAGCATGGCGAAGCACGGGTAGAAGTACGTGACCACGGGATCGGCATCAGCGAAGACAACCAGAAGCGTATTTTCCAACAGTTCGAGCGCGTGTCGGCCAACCATGCCGTGGCGGGCCTGGGTCTGGGGTTGTTTATCTCCGAGCAGATTATCGCGGCCCACGGCGGGACCATTGAAGTGGAAAGCCGGATAGGCGAGGGCGCGCTGTTCCGCGTCTGCCTGCCCCTGGAGGCCGGGGCATGAAATCAATCGCAAATCCGACGCAACCTCTGCGTGACCCCATGGTCGTATCAGCAGCAATTGACCGGACAAAGGCTTCCCATGAGTGAAGATGCACAAGATGTTGTACTGATCGTCGAAGATGACGAATCGATTATGTTTGTGTTGGGCGAGTACCTGGCGGGCCTGGGGTATCGGGTGTTGAAGGCGATTGACGGTGAGCAGGCGTTTGAAATCCTGGCCACCAAGCCGCACCTGGACCTGATGGTGACCGACTACCGCCTGCCTGGCGGCATTTCCGGGGTGCAGATCGCCGAGCCTGCGATCAAGCTGCGACCGGAATTGAAAGTGATCTTCATCAGCGGTTACCCGCAGGAGATTCTCGACTGCAACAGCCCGATCACGCGCAATGCGCCGATCCTGGCCAAACCGTTTGACCTGGATACGTTGCAGGAACATATCCAGCGGCTGTTGGCTTAACGTCTTGAGAAGAGGGAGCACACTCCCTCTTCAAGCCTTGATCATCTCCCTCACCTTTGCCGTCAACAGATCAAAGGTGAACGGCTTGGTGATCATCTGCATGCCCGGGTCCAGAAAACCGCCCCGTACAGCCGCATGCTCTGCATAGCCGGTAATAAACAACACCTTCAACTCGGGCCGCACCTGCCGGCCGATCTCCGCCAGTTGCCGGCCGTTCATGCCGGGCAGGCCAACGTCGCTGATCAGCAGGTCAATGCGCTGGCTGGACTCGATGATCGGCATGGCACTGTCGGCATCACCGGCTTCGACGAAGGCATAGCCCAGTTCACTCAGCACGGCGCTGACCAGCACCCGCACGGCCGGGTCGTCCTCGACGATCAGCACGGTCTCGCCGGCATTGGCGAACGGCAGCAATGCCGGGTTGAGCGGTTCATCTGCAATGACCTCGCCGACATACCTCGGCAGGAACAGGCTGACGGTGGTGCCTTGGCCCACCACGCTGTGGATCGACACATGCCCGTGGGATTGGCGCGCAAACCCGTAGATCATCGACAACCCCAGCCCGGTGCCCTGGCCGATGGGTTTGGTGGTGAAGAACGGGTCAAATGCACGGCTGATCACGCTCTCGGGCATGCCGCAGCCGGT
The DNA here is from genome assembly GCF_013385565.1 of Pseudomonas sp. E6002. Lineage (NCBI taxonomy): Bacteria > Pseudomonadati > Pseudomonadota > Gammaproteobacteria > Pseudomonadales > Pseudomonadaceae > Pseudomonas > Pseudomonas sp. E6002. The sequence continues at coordinate 22,577 of NZ_JACAPT010000031.1, forward strand.
GTCGCTGACGCTCAGTTCCACATAGTCGCCAGGGGTGAGGGTGCCGTAGGCTGCGGTAAACACACTGTCCAAGTGGCGGTTGGTGGTTTCCACCACCAGTTTGCCGCCGTTGGGCATCGCATCCCGGGCATTGATGGCGAGGTTGAGCAGGGCGCTTTCCAGCTGGTTGGGGTCGGCTTCGGCGGTCCAGAGTTGCTCGGTCAGGCGGATATCCAGGGCAATGCTTTCATTCAGGCTGCGTTGCAGCAGCTCACCCATCGAACTCACCAATTGATTGATCTGTACCGGTTTTGAATCCAGCGACTGGCGACGGGAAAACGCCAGCAAGCGGTGGGTCAGGGCGGCCGCGCGGTTGGCTGAAGTGACACCCAGGTCGATCAGGCTGTCGAGGTCTTCGGTGCGGCCTCGAGCCACGCGCCTGCGCAGCAGTTCCAGGCTGCCGATGATGCCGGTCAGCATGTTGTTGAAGTCATGGGCGATGCCGCCGGTCAATTGGCCGACGGCTTCCATTTTCTGCGATTGGCGCAACGCTTCTTCGTTATTGCGCAGCTGCGCCGTGCGTTCTTCCACCTGTTGCTCAAGGGTTTCCAGGGTGCTTTGCAGGCGCTGTTCGCTCTGGCTCAGGTCGATCAGCCGGTCGCGGGCCTCGTATTGCCGACGACGTCCGCGCAGCGCCGTGGTCACGAGGCTGATCAGGGTGATCGGGTGGAACGGGCGCTCCAGGAACGTCACGTTGCCCAGCAAGGTGCTCAGGTGCGACGAGCCATTCTGTTCGCTGCCGCCGTGGTGCGTCATCAGCACAATCGGCAGGTCTGACCACGCCGGTTGTTGATGCAGGTACGTGAGCAGCGGTTCCAGGTCGATACCGCGCAGGGCTTCGGCAGCAATGACCAGCAAGCCGGCACCGTGCTCCAGCTCCTCGCAGAGCATCTGCAAATGGCTGGCGATGATGCCGTTGAAACCAGCCTCATTGAGCATCATCAACGCCAGGGAGCTGTCGCGACCCAGGGGCGCCAGAATAATCGCCCGTTCGAAAATGGCCGGCAGGCCACTCATGAACTTTCATCCTTGAGCAGCGGGTTGTCGGTGCCCATGTAGGTCGGTACGCCGCGCAATACACCCTGGAACGCATCAAGCGGTTCGCCGATGGTCATGCCACGACTGCCGATGCGGTATTCGCGAATGGTCGATTCATGGCTGCCGGTGCGTTTCTTGATGATCGAAATCGCACGCCGCACCTTGCCCAGCGCTTCGAAGTAACGCAGCAGGATCACGGTGTCGGCCAGATAGGTAATGTCCACCGGCGCCTGCATGTCCCCCACCAGCCCGTGCTGGGCGACGGTCATGAAGGTCGCAGCGCCACGGCGGTTGAGGTACAGCAGCAGTTCGTGCATGTGCAGGATCAACGCGTTCTCTTCCGGCATCGCGGCCTGATAGCCATTGACGCTGTCGATCACCACGGTCTTGATCCCGCGTTCGTCCACACAGCGGCGCACCCGATGGGAGAACTCGCCGGGGGACAACTCGGCGGCGTCCACCTGTTCGATCAGCAGGTTGCCGGTGCCTTGCAGGGCCTCCAGGTCGATGCCCATGTTCTTCATGCGCTCGAACAGCAGGCCCAGCTCTTCGTCAAAAATGAACAGCGCGGCTTTTTCGCCCCGGGAGACGGCTGCCGCGGCAAAGATCATCGAGATCAGCGATTTGCCGGTACCGGCCGGGCCCAGGATCAAGGTGCTGGAACCGGTCTCGATCCCGCCGCCCAACAGGGCGTCCATCTCGCGGATGCCGCTGGTAAGGGTCTGGCGGTTGTAGCCGCCACGGTGCTCGGCTGCCACCAGGCGCGGGAACACATGTACGCCGTCTTCCATGATGGTGAAGTCGTGAAAACCGCCGCGGTATTTCTGGCCACGGTATTTCACGATCCGCACGCGGCGGCGCTCGGCACCGTAGTTGGGGGTCAGTTCTTCCAGGCGAATCACACCGTGGGCCACGCTGTGTACGGTCTTGTCGAGGGACTCGGTGGTCAGGTCGTCCAGCAGCAGCACGGTGGCGTCGTAGCGCACGAAGTAGTGCTTGATCGCCAGGATCTGCCGGCGATAGCGCAGGGAGCTTTGCGCCAGCAGGCGGATTTCCGAAAGGCTGTCGATCACGACGCGGGTAGGTTTGACCCGTTCCACCACTTCGAAGATCTGCCGGGTGGCTTCGCCCAGCTCAAGGTCCGAGGAATACAGGAGGCTTTGCTGGTGCTCGGCATTGAGCAGGCTTTCGGGGGGAGTCAGTTCAAAGATGTGAATGTGTTCGTCCAGGTCCCAACCATGGGACTTGGCACCCTGGCGCAACTCGCGCTCGGTTTCCGACAGGGTGATGTACAGCGATCGTTCGCCGTTTTTTGCGCCGGCCTGGAGGAAATGCAGGGCCACGGTGGTTTTACCGGTGCCGGGCTCACCTTCCAGCAGGAACAAATGGCTACGGGAAAGCCCTCCGGCAAGAATGTCGTCCAGACCTTCAATACCGGTGGCCGCCTTTGCTGTGAACAGCTCTTTGGATGTAGACAAGAAGTGCCCTCGGGTCACAAATAAGTAGTCGGCAGCGCCGTCTGGGGCGCGCCATATTTACTTGACCTTGCCGCCGTGTGGCGGTTCAACGTTTTGTATCAAATACCGCTTTTACAGGCCCTGTTGCAGCGCCGGGTCGTCCGGATTCTGCTGTTCAAGCTGTGCCAGCAGCACCTGCACATTCTGCAACTGGCCGGTTTCCTTCCAGTAATTGACCAGCAGCACCCTGGCTTTGCGATTGGCCGGGTTGCGCTGGATGATTTCTTCCAGCTGGCGCTGGGCGGCCTCCAGTTCCTGCTGGGCGTGCAGGGTGGTGGCCAGGTCGTAGCGGTAATCCTGGTTGTTCGGTTCGAGCTCCACCGCTCGGGACAGGCTGAGCAGGGCAAAGGCGCGCTCGCCATGGTGCAGCAGCCACATGCCCAGGGCATGTTGCAGGTAGGCCGAATCGGGGTGGGCCTGCAACTGTTTGGCCAGGAGTTGGCGGGACTCGTCGACCTTGCCCTGCTTGTCCAGCAGTTCAATTTGCGCGACCACGGCTTGCAGGTTGTCCGGTTGCAGGCGCATCGCCTGCTCCAGGGCGTTTTGTGCGTCGGGCAGCAGCGCGCTGTGAATGTACAGGCGTGCCAGCTGGATCCAGCCTTCGGGGCTTTCGGGTTGGCCCTTGAGCAGCTTTACGTATTCGTCGAGCACTTGCTGCAACGGGCCGAAGTACAGGCCCAGGGTATCCGGGGACAGCCCGAGCAAGGCATTGGCCGCGGCAAACCTGACGCTTTGCTCGGGGTCATCCAGCAGTGGCCCGAGCAACAGCGTGCGCTGGCCGCTGGGCACCAGGCCGACAATGCTGTGAATCGCCGCCTCGCGCACCATCGGTGCGTCGTTGGCCAGGTCCTTGTCCGCCAGCTTCAGGGCCTGGGGGCTGGGGTAGTTGGGCAGCTCGGCATGCAGGGCGGCGCGGCGCACGTCGGAAAGGTCCGGGCGGCCCAGCTGTTGATACAGCACACGGGCGGCGCCGGGTTCACCGTTATGCGCCTGCTTCAAGGCCTTGGCGTAACCATGGGCGATGGCCGGGGGCACGACCACCGGCGTGGTGCGGGTGAAATACCAGGTGATCAGCACAATAAACAACAGGGCGCACAGGCCGACGATGGAGTAACGGCGTGACTTTGACATGCAGGCGTCCGAAAGCTGGGCAGCTAGTGCAAAGCCATCAGCTTCGGTCAGGTTATCGCGAGTGTCAAACCCGCATCACGTCAGCACGAACTCAATCGGCTCAAGGGCCGGCGGCAGCGTGGTTTCGCCGAGGGCGGCGAGAATCTCGCGCTCCAGGGTGCGCACGATGGCGTTGCAGGGCAGGTCGTTTTCGTCGAAGCCGAACGGGTCTTCGAGGTCGTCGCCGATTTCGTCCAGGCCGAAGAAGGTGTAGCTGACGATGGCGGTGAACACCGGGGTCAGCCAGCCCAGCGGCTCGGCCATGGCGAAGGGCAGCAGGATACAGAACAGGTAGATGGTGCGGTGCAGCAGCAAGGTGTAGGGGAAGGGCAGCGGGGTGTGTTTGATCCGCTCACAGGAGGCCTGGACCTGGCTCAGGCCGTACAGCCGGGTTTCCAGTTGGGTGTAGCGCCAGTCGCTGATGTGGCCCTGTTCGGCGAGGTTCGAGCAGCGGGCGCCGAGGTCTTGCAGGATGCTGTCGGGCAGGTTCGGGTGGCCGGGTTCTGGGTTGGCCCACGGTTTGATCGCCTGGCTTTCGTCTTCCAGGCGCAGGCGGGCGATCAGGCCATGGGCGAAACCGCACAGGCTGCGCAGGACGTGTTTGCGTTCGGCAGGGTTGAGGACCTGGGTTTCGCGGATCAGTGAGCGGATCTCGATGATCATCTGGCCCAGTTGTTTGCGGCCTTCCCACCAGCGGTCGTAGCAGGCGTTGTTGCGAAAACTCATGAAGATGGACAGTGACAGCCCCAGCAGTGTGAAGGGTGTGGCGTTGACCTTGGAAAAGTAGGCCGGGTGCAGGGTTTCTACCAGCACGATGACTGAGGCCAGGAGGGTGACCAGCAGGCTGCGCAGCGCAATGCGTTTGGCGATCGAGCCCTTGAGGGAGAACAGGATGCCGAGCAGGTTGGGTTTGGGACGGACGATCATGGGCGGGCTTCTTGGGTGGCGCAGGCTGTCAGGTTAGAAGTATGTTTGCGTTGCGTCCAATTGCTTGGGCTGACTGGGTGATTGGTGGGGTCTATCGGGATTGAGTACATATCCGTTTTTTCGGTGACCAGAGCGAAAGCAGATCT
>NZ_JACAPT010000031.1:27507-137802 GCF_013385565.1 Pseudomonas sp. E6002
CCGCTGTGAGAGCGGAACCAATACAAGCCATCACCCAAAAAACGGATATACACACACACCAAACAGCGCCCCCCATTGGCCAAACCAGTCAACCAAGTTGAAAGCTTTGACCATTGCCCACCCACCGCTCTAGAGCGACTATTTCACCGGTCTACGTACCCATCCTGAAAATAAAAAACACACAGGGATTTGAAGCGATGCGTGATTACTCGGCTGCCACCACCCAGTTCAACTACCAACACACCGTCGACGCTGCCTTGTCGGGCAACCTGCAGGCCCTCAACGCCTGCGTCGAATGCTGCGACCGCCACGCATTACCTGGCCGCATCGCACTGTTCTGGGAGGGCAAGGACGGCCGCAGCGCCACGTCCACCTTCACCCAGCTGCAAGACCAGGCCGCACGCTTCGCCAACTTCCTCCTGGCCCAGGGCGTCAATCGCGGCGACAAGGTGGCAGGCCTCCTGCCACGCACCGCCGAGCTGCTGGTGGTCGTCCTCGCCACCTGGCGCATCGGCGCGGTCTATCAGCCGCTGTTCACCGCCTTCGGCCCCAAGGCCATCGAACACCGCCTGAACAGCTCCGGCGCCGCGCTGGTGGTGACCGATGCAGTAAACCGTCCCAAACTGACGGAAGTGGCCGACTGCCCGACCATCGTCACCGTCGCCGGCCCCAACGGCGAAGGCATCGTGCGCGGCGATTTCAGCTTCTGGGCCGAGTTGCCCAACTATTCCAACCTCTGCGAACCCGTATTGCTGGCCGCCGACGACCCGTTCCTGCTGATGTTCACCTCAGGCACCACCGGCCCGTCGAAAGCCCTGGCCGTGCCGCTCAAGGCAATCGTCGCGTTCCAGAGCTACACCCGCGACGCCGTCGACCTGCGCCCCGAAGACGCATTCTGGAACGTCGCCGACCCGGGCTGGGCCTACGGCATCTATTTCGGCGTGACCGGCCCCTTGTCCATGGGCCACCCGATCACCTTCTACGATGGCCCGTTCACCCTCGAAAGCACATGCCGTGTCATCAACAAATACGGGATTACCAACCTCACCGGTTCTCCCACGGCCTATCGCCTGCTGATTGCCGGGGGCGAGCAGTTCGCCAAGTCGATCAAGGGCAAGCTGCGTATTGTCAGCAGTGCCGGCGAGCCGCTTAACCCGGAAGTGATCCGCTGGTTCGCCGATAACCTCGGCGTGACCATCCACGACCACTACGGCCAGACCGAGTTGGGCATGGTGCTGTGCAATCACCATGGCCTGGAGCATCCGGTGCACGTCGGCTCCGCAGGCTTTGCCTCGCCGGGCCATCGCATCGTGGTGCTGGACGACAACCATCAGGAGCTGCCCGCCGGCCAGCCAGGCATCCTGGCTATCGACCGCGAGCAATCGCCGATGTGCTGGTTTGCCGGTTATGACGGCGTCAAGACCAAGGCCTTCGTCGGCAAGTACTACCTCAGCGGCGATACGGTGGAGCTGAACCCCGATGGCAGCATCAGCTTTGTCGGGCGCAGCGACGATGTGATTACCACTTCCGGCTATCGCGTGGGGCCGTTCGACGTAGAGAGCGCCTTGATCGAGCATCCGGCCGTGGTGGAGGCCGCCGTAGTGGGCAAGCCATGTCCGGAACGCACCGAGATCGTCAAGGCGTTTGTGGTGCTCAGCGAGCAGTACCGCGCCGAGCCGGCCCTGGCCGAAGAGCTGCGCCAGCACGTGCGCAAGCGCCTGGCCGCTCACTCGTACCCGCGGGAAATCGAATTTGTCAGCGAGCTGCCCAAGACCCCGAGCGGCAAGCTGCAACGCTTCATTTTGCGTAATCAGGAAATTGCCAAGGCCCAGGCGGCCACGGCGTGACCCATTCTTCAAGGAAACAATGATGCAGATTGAGAACAAGGTTTTTCTGGTCAGCGGTGGCGCTTCAGGCCTCGGCGCGGCAACCGCCGAGATGCTCGTGGCGGCCGGTGCCAAGGTGATGCTGGTGGACCTGAACGCCGACGCAGTGGCCGCCCAGGCGCAAAAGCTCGGCGCGCAGGCCCGCAGCGTAGTCGCCGATATCAGCCAGGAAGCCGCTGCCGAAGCGGCGGTACAGGCCACCGTCGCCGCCTTTGGCGGTTTGCATGGGTTGGTCAACTGTGCCGGTGTGGTGCGGGGCGAGAAAATCCTCGGCAAAAATGGCCCGCACGTGCTGGCCAACTTCGCCCAGGTGATCAACGTCAACCTGATCGGCAGTTTCAACCTGCTGCGCCTGGCTGCAGCGGCTATCGCTGAAACCGAGGCGAATGCCGATGGCGAGCGCGGTGTGATCATCAATACCGCTTCAGTGGCAGCGTTTGACGGCCAGATCGGCCAGGCGGCCTATGCCGCGTCCAAGGGCGCGATTGCCAGCCTGACCCTGCCGGCGGCCCGCGAACTGGCGCGCTACGGGATTCGGGTGATGACCATCGCCCCCGGTATTTTCGAAACTCCGATGATGGCGGGCATGACGCCGCAAGTGCGCGAATCCCTCGCCGCCGGCGTGCCATTCCCGCCGCGCCTGGGCAAGCCGGGCGAGTACGCCGCGCTGGTGCGGCATATCATTGAAAACAGCATGCTCAACGGCGAGGTGATCCGTCTCGACGGGGCCTTGCGCATGGCAGCCAAATAAGGAGATTTTTCATGACTGATCCAATCGTTATTGTCAGCGCGGTACGCACCCCGATGGGCGGGTTCCAGGGCGATCTCAAAGGCCTCACCGCTCCGCAATTGGGCGCTGCGGCGATTCGTGCAGCGGTCGAACGCGCCGGTATCGCTTCCGATGCCGTGGATGAAGTGCTGTTCGGTTGCGTGCTGCCCGCCGGCCTCGGCCAGGCGCCGGCACGCCAGGCGGCGCTGGGTGCTGGCCTGGACAAGTCCACGCGCTGCACCACCCTCAACAAGATGTGCGGCTCGGGCATGGAAGCCACGATCCTGGCCCATGACGCGTTGCTGGCAGGCAGCGTGGAGGTGGTCATCGCCGGTGGCATGGAAAGCATGTCCAACGCGCCGTACCTGCTGGACCGCGCCCGCAGCGGCTATCGCATGGGCCACGGCCGGGTGCTCGACCACATGTTCCTCGACGGCCTCGAAGACGCCTACGACAAGGGCCGCCTGATGGGCACCTTTGCCGAGGACTGCGCCGAGCACAACGGCTTTTCCCGCGAGGCCCAGGACGCGTTCGCGATTGCGTCCCTGACCCGTGCGCAACAGGCGATCACCGACGGCAACTTCATCGCCGAAATCGTCCCGGTGCAGGTCACCGTGGGCAAGGAACAGAAAACCATCATCCACGACGAACAGCCGCCGAAAGCCAAGCTGGACAAGATCGCCACCCTGAAGCCGGCCTTCCGTGAAGGCGGCACGGTGACGGCAGCCAACTCCAGTTCGATTTCCGACGGTGCGGCGGCGCTGCTGCTGATGCGCCAGTCCGAAGCGCACAAGCGCGGGCTCAAGCCTCTGGCGGTGATCCATGGCCACGCGGCGTTTGCCGATGAGCCTGGCCTGTTCCCGGTAGCGCCGGTGGGGGCGATCCGCAAGCTGATGAGCAAGACCGGCTGGAACCTCGACGAAGTCGACCTGTTTGAAATCAACGAAGCCTTTGCCGTGGTCAGCCTGGTGACCATGAGCAAGCTGGAGATTCCCCACAGCAAGGTCAACATCCACGGCGGTGCCTGTGCCCTGGGCCATCCGATTGGCGCGTCCGGCGCGCGGATCCTGGTGACCCTGCTTTCGGCCCTGCGCCAGAAAGGCCTCAAGCGCGGCGTTGCAGCGATCTGCATCGGCGGCGGTGAAGCCACGGCCATGGCCGTTGAATGCCTGTACTAAGGAACACCTATGCTGCCGAATGACGAACAACTGCAAATCAGCGAAGCCGCCCGGCAATTTGCCCAGGAACGCCTTAAACCGTTCGCTGCCGAGTGGGACCGCGAGCATCGCTTTCCCAAGGAAGCCATTGGTGAAATGGCCGAGCTGGGCTTTTTCGGCATGCTGGTCCCGGAGCAATGGGGCGGCTGTGATACCGGCTACCTGGCCTACGCCATGGCCCTGGAAGAGATCGCTGCCGGTGACGGCGCCTGCTCGACCATCATGAGCGTGCACAACTCCGTGGGCTGCGTGCCGATCCTCAAGTTCGGCAATGATCAACAGCGCGAGCAGTTCCTCAAGCCCCTGGCCAGTGGTGCGATGCTCGGTGCGTTTGCCTTGACCGAGCCCCAGGCCGGTTCCGACGCCAGCGGCCTGAAAACCCGTGCCCGGCTGGAGGGCGATCACTACGTCTTGAATGGCTGCAAGCAGTTCATCACCTCCGGGCAAAACGCCGGGATCGTGATTGTGTTTGCAGTCACCGATCCGGCTGCCGGCAAACGCGGCATCAGCGCCTTTATCGTGCCCACCGACTCGCCGGGCTACAGCGTCGCGCGGGTCGAGGACAAGCTCGGCCAGCATGCTTCCGACACCTGCCAGATCCTGTTTGAGGATGTGCAGGTGCCGGTGGCCAATCGTTTGGGCGAGGAGGGCGAAGGCTACCGGATCGCCCTGGCCAACCTCGAAGGCGGGCGTGTCGGCATTGCTTCGCAAGCGGTAGGCATGGCGCGGGCGGCATTTGAAGCGGCCCGGGACTACGCCCGCGAGCGGGAAAGCTTTGGCAAGCCGATCATCGAGCACCAGGCCGTGGCCTTCCGCCTGGCGGACATGGCGACGCAAATCGCCGTGGCGCGGCAGATGGTGCATTACGCCGCCGCCCTGCGTGACAGCGGCAAGCCGGCGCTGGTGGAAGCGTCCATGGCCAAGCTGTTTGCTTCGGAAATGGCCGAAAAGGTCTGCTCGGCAGCCTTGCAAACCCTCGGCGGTTACGGTTACCTGAGCGACTTTCCCCTGGAGCGGATCTACCGCGATGTGCGGGTCTGCCAGATTTACGAAGGCACCAGCGATATTCAACGCATGGTCATTTCACGCAATCTCTGAGGAGTCTCTATGAGTTACGAAAGCATTTTGCTGGACGTGCAGGGCCGGGTCGGGCTGATCACCCTCAATCGCCCGCAAGCGCTGAACGCCCTGAACGCGCAACTGGTCAGCGAGCTGAACCAGGCGCTGGACAGCCTGGAAGCCAACCCGGAAATCGGCTGCATCGTGCTAACCGGCTCGAAAAAAGCCTTTGCCGCCGGTGCCGACATCAAGGAAATGGCCGAGCTGACCTACCCGCAGATCTACCTCGACGACCTGTTCAGCGACAGCGATCGCGTGGCCAACCGCCGCAAGCCGATCATCGCGGCGGTCAACGGGTTTGCCCTGGGTGGCGGTTGTGAACTGGCCTTGATGTGCGACTTCATCCTGGCGGGCGACAACGCCAAGTTTGGCCAGCCGGAAATCAACCTCGGCGTGCTGCCGGGCATGGGCGGCACCCAGCGCCTGACCCGCGCCGTGGGCAAGGCCAAGGCCATGGAAATGTGCCTGACCGGGCGCTTTATCGATGCGGTGGAAGCCGAGCGCTGCGGGATCGTCGCGCGCATCGTGCCGGCGGATGAGCTGTTGGACGAAGCATTGAAGGTCGCGACCCTGATCGCCGGCAAGTCGGTGCCCATCAGCATGATGGTCAAGGAAAGCGTGAACCGTGCGTTTGAAGTGAGCCTGTCCGAAGGCGTGCGCTTTGAGCGCCGGGTGTTCCACGCGGCGTTTGCCACGCTGGATCAGAAGGAAGGCATGGCGGCGTTTGTGGCCAAGCGTGCGCCGGAGTTCAAGGACAAGTAAACACTGTCCTGTAACGCTGAAGATCAAAAAATGTGGGAGCGGGCTTGCTCGCGAAGGCGGTGTTACAGTCACCCGATGTATCGACTGATCCACCGCCTTCGCGAGCAAGCCCGCTCCCACATTGGTTCTGCGAAATACCTGTTACAGCTGGTAGTTTTTCAATTCTCTGGCAATCACCATCCGCTGAATCTCGCTGGTGCCCTCGTAAATCTGGGTAATCCGCGCATCCCGGTAGTAACGCTCCACCGGGTAGTCCTCCAGATAGCCATAACCCCCATGAATCTGCATGGCTGAAGAGCACACCTTCTCGGCCATTTCCGAGGCAAACAGCTTGGCCTGGGAGGCCTCCGACAGGCATGGCTTGCCCGCACTGCGCAATCGGGCGGCGTGCAGGATCAGCAAGCGCGCCGCATTCAGGCGGGTTTGCATGTCGGCCAGCAAGTTGGCCACGCTCTGGTGCTCGATGATCGCCTTGTCGAACTGCACCCGGTCACGGGCATAGGCCAGCGCGGCCTCAAAGGCGGCACGCGCAATACCCAGCGCCTGGGCGGCAATCCCGATGCGTCCGCCTTCGAGGTTGGACAGGGCGATGGCCAGGCCCTTGCCGCGTTCACCCAGCAGGTTGGCTTCCGGTACGGTGCACTGGTTGAGGGTGACGGCACAGGTGTCCGAGGCACGAATGCCCATCTTGTGTTCGGTACGGTCCACCACGAAGCCCGGGGTGCTGGTCGGCACCAGGAACGCCGAGATGCCTTTCTTGCCCAGGTCAGGGTCGGTCACTGCAAACACGATCGCCAGCTTGGCGCGCTTGCCGTTGCTGACAAACTGCTTGGCGCCGTTGATCACCCACTGGCCGTCCCGCAGTTCGGCACGGGTGCGCAGGTTGTGCGCTTCGGAACCGGCCTGGGGTTCGGTAAGGCAGAAGCAACCGATGGCCTGGCCGCTGGCCAGTTCCGCCAACCAGGTTTCCTTTTGTGCTTGTGAGCCGTAGTTGAGGATTGGCCCGCAACCCACTGAATTATGGATACTCATCAGTGCGCCGGTAGCGCCGTCGCCAGCGGAAATCTCTTCCACTGCCAGGGCGTAGGCCACGTAGTCGACGTAGGTGCCGCCCCATTCTTCGGGCACCACCATGCCCAGCAAACCCAACTCGCCCATCTTGGCGACCAGGGCATCATCGATCCAGCCGGCCTTTTCCCAAGCCTGGGCGTGGGGGGCGATTTCGCCACGGGCAAAGTCCCGCGCCATGTCGCGGATCATCACTTGTTCTTCTGTAAATTCAATATCTTGCATGACTTAGTTCCCGTTCTTGTCGAAGTCGCGGAAGAAGCTTTCGACATGATCAGCCTCCAACGCCTGCAGGGTTGGAGGGTTCCAGCGAGGGGTTTTGTCCTTGTCGATCAGCAGGGCGCGGACGCCTTCGATCAGGTCGCCACGGGCAAACCATTGGCGGTCCAGGTGCAGTTCCAGGGCAAAGCATTGCTCCAGCGGCAGGTGGCGCCCGCGACGCAGCATCTGCAGGGTCACGGCCATGGCCAGGGGGGAGCGCGTCTGCATCAGGCTGGCGGTGGTCAATGCCCAGTCATGGCTGTCGGCGACGGTGACTTGCTGCAATTGCTCGACGATGCTCGGCACGTCCGGCAAGGCAAAGAAGTGATCGATGGCTGGGCGTAGCGCCGCCAGGGGGGCGTCGGGCAATTGTTGCACCGCGAGGCTGGCCAGCAGGCCTTGCAGGTCCTTGAGGGGAGAATCGTGCCATTCCAGGCGGTCCAGGCGCTGGTCGAGGTCGGCGAGCCGGGCGCTGTCGAGGTACCAGTCCGCCAGGCCGCAATACAGGGCGTCGGCGGCACGAATCTGCACGCCGGTCACCCCGAGGTAGATCCCCAGTTCCCCGGAAATGCGCGGCAGGAAATAGCTGCCGCCCACGTCAGGGAAATACCCGATGGCCACCTCGGGCATTGCCAGGCGGCTGCGGTCGGTGACCACCCGCAGGTCGGCGCCTTGCACCAGGCCCATGCCACCGCCAAGGACGAAGCCGTCCATCAGTGCCAGGACCGGTTTGCGATAGTTGTGAATGGCGAGGTCGAGGGCGTATTCCTCGACGAAGAAGTCTTCGTGGAGGGTGTCGCCGCTCTTGAAGCTGTCGTACAGCGAGCGAATGTCGCCGCCGGCGCAGAAGGCTTTTTCACCGGCACCGCGCAACACCACGGCATGCACCTGGGGATCGTCCGCCCACGCCTGCAAATGCCGGCTGAGGCTGCGGACCATGTCCAGGGTGAGGGCGTTAAGGCCTGCGGGGCGATTGAGGGTCAGGTGGCCAATATGGTTGCGTACGTGCGCCAGGACCTCGTCTTGCACAATCCCGGCGCTGCTTGCCTCGGATGAAACCTGAGCAGTCATCTCTAACTCCCTGCTTTTATTGTTCTTTATCAAGATGTTCGCGGGCGAACCATCTCGCGATCGTACCAGTGCAAATTTGCCCAGTACAAGTCGGAATCATGCAGGTCGTTTTTGCATTTTTGCCTTATGGAGGAGGCTGGCCCTGGTGCTGGAAAACCGCGCCGATGGTGCGCCGCCGGGCATACCGCTCGCTGGCCTGGATCAGCTCCTCCAGCTCCTGCGGGGTAACGTCCAGGAACTGCTCGCGCTCGGCGAGGGCCTGCTTGAGGTCCTCGGCGCTGATCCCGGGGTTTTCGGTGGCGATTGGCATAAAGATCGGCGCAGCCGGTTCGCGGGTGCCCTTGGGGTAACGCGTGCGCGTGGCGTTGTTGTAGGCCAGCGCGCAGGCCAACAAGGCTGTGGCTCCCAGCATGACTGCGGCAAGTTCGTGCCAGCCCATGGCAATCGAGGCAGGGTCAGCCAGCACCAGGCTCATGGCCAGGCCGCCCGCCGGTGGATGCAGGCAGCGCAGCCAGCAGATCAGGATCACGGTCATCCCGGCAGCCAGGCATGCGCTGCCCAGCGTTCGGCCCAATACCCGGGCCACCAGCAGCGCAACGATCCCGGCACACAGGTAGCTGCCGATGATCGACCAGGGCTGGGCCAGCGCGCCGGAGGATACGGCAAACAGCAGCACCGCCGAGGCTCCCAGCGGGCCTATCAGGTGCAGGGCCACCTCGGTGCCGAACACCTGGGCGCACACCCAGACGCTGAACAGTGTGCCCAGGGCCATGCCGATGGCGGCACGACTCCATTCGGCAGGGCGGGTATTGATGGCAGCGGGTAACCAGCGAGCGAGCATTGACAGACGATCCGTGAAAAGCGGGCGAAAAAAAAGGCTTGCCTGGTTTCCCGGAAAAGCCCTTTAAAGAAGTTCCTGCATTTGGGGGAGGAACCTGCGCAGTGTGCCAATCGATGAAGACTGCTGCCAATGCATATTAATGCAGGTCAAGTGCAGTATTTTTGCAGTAAAACGTGTCAGCCAAACGGTATCAGGCGGGTTGGCGGTGGCATGGGGTTGCTGATCTTGCCCAGCACACGGTCATCGGTTTCCTCGTTGATCAGTAGGTTTTGTACATTTTCCCGCAGCGATGGATTGTTGGCCAATGGCCCCTTGAGCACCACCAGTGCATCACGCAGTTCCATGAGCCGATCCAGTTTTGGCAGCGGGATGTAACCCGCATTCACTCTGTCGCGGGACAAAGGCGCGACAGCGTCAGAGGTTGAGGGGGCGGGCAATCGACGGTCGGACACAAAACATTCCTCTAAATGAAATAAACGGCAGCGCTGAATGCTGTTTAAAACGTCTTTATTGTTATTTCGACTGTTCGTTTAAGCGGGGCATGTCTTGATTGATGGCTTGCTGCTACGTTCGTCGAGTTTCTTTCGAAAGTAACAGGAATGCCTTACACCGCACCTTTGGAACTTCTGAAAATAGTTAAAAGGTATTAAATAATTAACTCGCTTGGCAGGCGAGTCTACAGTCGAGGGCTAGGGGCGGGAAGAGGGCGTCTTATCGGTAGCAGCGTATAGATGCGTAGGATGTTTCTCGATAGTTGCTACGCTAAAAGTTTCGAAGTTGAATGGGCAAAGAAGTTTCTTACATACACTTGGATTTATAACTACTGAATGTACTGGCGCGGGATAAGCGGTTGGTTCCGCTTATCCCGCGCCCTGTATCAAGGTTGTGCGGGTTTGATCAAATGCAGCAGTACGTAGGGGTTCTTGTCGAACTGGCCGGTCAGTACCGGCTGCAGTGAACGAAAACGCGGGTCGCTCAACGCTTCATAGTCCGACTGGCTCATGATCAGCCATGCAGGAGCCTGGATCGGCGCCAGGTCGGCAGGCAACTGGGTAAACAACGGCACCCGGTCGCAATCGAGGTTGACCATGAACTTGATGGCTTTTGCGTCCTTGCCGAGTGCGTGTAATACCAGCGGCGCCGGTTGTTGCTGGGTCAGCGCATGGGCCTGGAGGGTAAAGGTGCGCGTGTCATACAACCGGCGCTCCAGCGGCTCGACCATCACGATATACGCCAGCCACACCGCCAATACCGCGGCGAAGGCCGGGCCCACGTAGCGAAGCCGCCGGTTGAACAGCAAGCCCAGTGCCAGCACCTGGATCGCGATCAGGATCCCGAACACCGGATTGAGGCTGCCAATCTGCTCGGGGAAGCGGTGACGCGCCACGAACAAGCCTGCGATCAGCAGCCCCGGAATGACCGTCCACAACCCCAGCATCAGCCAGCGCAGCCCGGCGAACAGTCTGCCTCGCGACACCTGGAACGGGTACGCGGCGATGATTGCCGCCAGGGGCAGCATCGGCAGCACATAGCGCGCTTTTTTTGCTTGGGGCACAGACAAGCCGATCATCACGATCAAGCCTGCAGCGAGGCAGTACAACACCAGCTTCAGCGCCGGGCCCTTGTCCTCCCGGCCACCGGCGACAATCGCAACCAGCGCGAGTATTGCCAGCGGATACGCCGGTGCGTAGTTGCCCAGCGAACTGCTGAAATAATACAGCGCGCTGCCGGAGCCTTCGGTGCCATCCATGCGACCCAGGAACTGCATGCGGATTACGTCCTGCATGAACGTTTCACCGCCACTGAGCTTGGCCAGCAGCAACAGCAGGCCCACGCACGCCGCCAGTAACGCCAACGCCAGCAGGCCGAAACTGAACAGCTGGCGCCATTGCCGGTTGATCAGGTAATAGCTGCACAGCATGCCGGTGGGAATGACCAGGCCAATCGGTCCACGGATTGCAAACCCCAGGATCAGCAGCGCAAACAGCCAGTGCAGGCGCTTGGCGGCGCCGAAGTGGTCATGGGCATAACCCAGGTAAAACACCGCCAGGGCCACGGCAGCCAACATCTGGTCGAGGGACACCGCGCGGGTTTCGCTGATGAAGGTGCTGCTGAGCAGCATCACCGCGATGCTCAGCAGCGCCCAGCGCCGGGAGTAGGGCGCCGTCAGCCGGTAGACCAGCACCACGAGCAGCGCCGAAGCGATGGCCGTGGGCAGCCAGGCCGTCAGGCTGGTGACCTGCCCCAGGGGCAGGGACAGCAGCCAGGTCATCAGCGTCGAGGTGGCCAGGTAATCGGCATAAGGTTGCCCGTACGTCGTCGGGAAGAACCCCGGCCCATGGCGCAGCATCTCCTGGGCGAACAGCACGAAGCGCGAGTCAAAGCCGATGATTGCCTGGTTCCAGTTGCCTGCGATAAACAGGACCAGTGCCAGGAGCCCCAGCACCCATGAGTGTCGGCGGATCGTCGGGCTGAGCAGGGGCGGATGAGCTTTGTCCACGTCTCAGGCTTCCTCGGCCTGAGGCGCCCAGTTTTGCTGGGGGATCGGCAAGTTGCAGGAATCGCCACGGCCCATCGGGAAGTACTGGATGCCTTTGCGTGCCAGGCGTTCGCCGTCGTACAGGTTGCGGCCGTCGAAGATCACCGGGGTTTTCAGGCGTTGCTGGATCAGGTCGAAGTCCGGTGCCTTAAACTGTTGCCATTCGGTGCAGATGATCAAGGCGTCAGAGCCACTCAGGGTGGATTCCGGGGTGCCCATCAGCATCAGGCGCGGATCATCACCGTAGATGCGCTGGGTTTCCTGCATGGCCTCCGGGTCAAACGCACGTACATTCGCGCCGGCGGCCCACAAGGCTTCCATCAGCACCCGGCTTGGCGCATCGCGCATGTCGTCGGTGTTGGGCTTGAACGCCAGGCCCCACAAGGCGAAGGTCTTGCCGCGCAGGTCGCCCTTGAAGAATGCATTGGCACGTTCGAACAGCTTGCTCTTCTGGCGCTGGTTGATGGCTTCCACGGCTTCCAGCAGGTCGCTGGAGCAGTTGGCGGCCTTGGCGCTGTGGATCAGGGCGCGCATGTCCTTGGGGAAACAAGAGCCGCCATAACCGCAACCTGGGTAGATGAAGTGGTAGCCGATACGCGAGTCGGCACCAATGCCCAGGCGCACGGCTTCGATGTCGGCGCCCAGGTGTTCGGCCAGTTCGGCGATCTGGTTGATAAAGCTGATCTTGGTGGCCAGCATGCAGTTGGCGGCGTACTTGGTCAGTTCGGCGCTGCGCAGGTCCATGAAGATGATGCGGTCGTGGTTGCGGTTGAACGGTGCATACAACTCACGCATCACCTCGCGCACTTCCTCACGTTCGCAGCCGATGACGATCCGGTCCGGGCGGCGGCAGTCGGCAACGGCCGAGCCTTCCTTGAGGAATTCCGGGTTGGAGACGATATCGAACTCCAGGTGGCGGCCGGCAATGCGCAGGGCTTTTTCCATGTGCGCACGCAAAGTGTCGCCAGTGCCTACAGGTACGGTGGATTTTTCCACGAGGATCACCGGGTCGATACGGTGGCGAGCCACTGCATCGCCCACGGACAGCACGTATTTCAGGTCGGCCGAGCCGTCTTCGTCCGAAGGGGTACCCACGGCGATGAACAGCACTTCGCCGTGTTCGACCGCGAGTTTTTCGTCATAGGTAAACGTCAGGCGTCCGCCTTCGAGGTTTTCCTTGACCATGGCCGCCAGGCCCGGCTCGAAAATGCTCACGTGGCCCTGTTGCAGCAACTTGACCTTTTTCTCGTCAACGTCCATGCAGATGACATCGTGGCCGACTTCGGCCAACACGGTGGCCTGCACCAGACCGACGTAACCGCTACCAAATACACTGATTTTCATGGGGCATTCCTGGGACTTGTGGTGCTAGCACGACGAGAGTTGATAGTCAGGACTCCGAGAATGACCAAGGCCACTCCCGCAGTTTTTGAAAGCGAAAAATGTTCGTTGAACACCGGCAGGCTGGCGGCCAGCAGGTAGACCAATGCGTAGCTGATGCTGAGCAGCGAGTAGGCACGGCCCAGAGGCAGGTCTTTCAGTGCGCCAAGCCAGCAGAGCATCGACAGGGCATAGGCGATGATCGCCAGGATCACCACGCCCAGTGCGCCGAGGTCGATGGCACCCGTGTTGAGTGCTGTCAGCCATTCGGTGGGCAATGGCAGGCGCGTCATGCTCCAGCGCATGCCCAACTGGGCACCGCTGACCAGTGCCACGCTGCCCAGGGCCAGGGCAAAACCGCGAGCGCGACTCATACCTGGCGCCCCAGCAGCACCACACCGGCAATCACCAGCAGCACGCCGAACCAGTGGCGACCATCGATGTGTTCATGGAACACAAAGCGCGCCACCAGGGTGACCAATACAAAATTGAGGCTCAGCATCGGGTAGGCGATGCCGACTTCCAGGCGTTGCAGCACCAGCAGCCACACCAGCAAACCCAGGCCCAGGCACACCAGCGCCGACCACAGCCACGGCGAGCGCAGCTTCAGGGCCCAACCGTCGGGCTGGTCACGCCAGCCTTCCACGGCAAACTTCTGGGACACCTGGCCCATGCAGGTCAGCAGGCAGGCACCTAACAACAGCAGCAGAGTGGTCATGGCGCGCTCTGCGGGAAGATCAGAATCACGATATTGCCCTGCTCGTAACGCTTGCCGTCTTTGGGCAGCAGGTTCACTTCCTGGCGCTCGTCGTCACCCTTGACCCGCATCACCACGCCCACCGAGCCTTGCTTGCGCGCCTCGCTCATCCATTGCTGGACGCTGGCGGCATCGATCTTGCGGTAAGCGGTGTCCGGGAAGGCGATGCCGTATTTCACTTCGCCAACGGTGTTGTAAAGCATCACTTCAGGACGCTGCAGGCGCCATGACAAGGCCGATGCGGCGCCGAGGTCGTTACTCAGCAATGCAGTGGTCGGCTGCAGCTCCTGGAGGTGGTCGATGATGAACTGGTCGGGGGTCTTGTTATAAACCACCGAGTGCGGCAACGCGGCCGGCACCAGCGCCACCAGCAACCAGCTGCCCATCACCGGTGCGGCCCACATGTGCAACGGGCGGGCGGCTTGCAGCAGGTTGGCGATGATCCAGCCGAACAGGAAGACGAACACCAGCACCAGGCTGAGTGTTTCCTGGCCGTGCTCGTACACCGGTTTTTTCAGCTGGAACCAGGTCAGGGCCAGCAACGCCAATATGCCAATGACCAGATTCACCCAGCCGTTGATGCGCAGTACGCGGCCACGGGCCTGGGCCAGTTTGTCGGCGAGGGTATGCCCCATCAGCAGCGCCAGTGGCAGCAGGCAGGGCATGATGTACGACGGCAGCTTGCCCTTGGCCAGGCTGAAGAACGCCAGCGGCATCAGCAGCCACAGCAGCAGGAAGGCGACCTTGCTGTTGCGTTTTTCCAGCCATGCCTGCTTCACGGTGGACGGCAGCAACGCCATCCACGGCAGGGTGAACGCAACCATCAGCGGCAGGTAATACCAGAAGGGCTCGGAGTGCTGGGCGTCGTCGCCGGCAAAGCGCTGGATGTGCTCGTGCCAGAAGAAGAAATTCCAGTAGTCCGGTTCCTGGGCATGCACCATCAGCGCCCAGGGCAGGCTCACGACAATCGCCACCACCACGGCCACCAGGCCATAGGTGAGCAGTTCACGAATGCGTTTTTGCCAGAGCACGTAGGGCAGGGCGATCAGCACCGGCAGCAACCAGGCAAGGAAACCCTTGGTCATGAACCCCATGCCGCAGGCGAACCCGAGCAAGGCCCACGACCACAGGCGGCCGCGGGTGGTGGTGCTGTCGAAGCAGAACCACAGCGCCGCCCCGGTCAGGTTGACCCAGAAGGTGAACTGCGGGTCGAGGTTGGCATAGCCCGCCAGGAACGCGACGCTGACAAAACTCATGTACAGCACGGCGCTGACCAGGCTCTTGCGCGGGTTGTTCCACAAACGCCGGGCCACGAAATACACCAGCAGGATGCTCAAGCCAGTGCTCAAGGCCGAGGCAAAACGCACGCCGAACAGGTTCTGCCCGAAAATCGCCTGGCCCAGCGCGATCATCCAGTAACCGGCCGCCGGTTTCTCGAAGTAGCGAATCCCCATGAAGTGTGGCGAGGCCCATTTGCCGGTCAGCAGCATTTCCTGGCTGATCTGTGCATAGCGGGTTTCGTCGGGGATCCACAGGCCGTGGGTGGCCAACGGGATCAGGTAGAACACCCCGAAGGCCAGCAGGAGCAGGGGCAGGGCCCAGCGCCGGATCATGCCTTTTGCACTCCGAGCCAGCCTTCACGGCCGCTCAACGCACCACGCACCAGCTGTTGCTGGGGCAGGGTGGTGAGGTCGGCGGGCAACAGGTCGCCCAACGGTTTGAACGCGATGCCGCGCTGCCCTGCCTGGGCGAGCAACTGGCGAAAATCATTGGCCATCAGAATCCCTTCTACTTCTGCGTGGATCGTATAGACGTTGAGCTTCGACGGCTTGAAGCGGTCGAGGATGTAGCTATTGAAATCCTTGGCGGCCACCACCGGGCCCACGACTTCGTCGAAGGTCGGCATGTCCACCGGAATTTGTGGCGTGCCGGCACTGCCATCCGCCAGGGTCGGCCGGAACAGGCTGGTACCGCGGCAATCGCTGTTGTAACGGAAATTGAACTGTTGCTTGGCTTGCACCACGCGCTCATCGGCACGCCAGCCGGCGGCGGCTGAGCAGTCGATGGGTTCACCGAGGATGTCGCTCAAGGTGTCGACGCCACGGCGAATCTGCTCGATCAGCTGTGCATCGCTCCAGCGCCCGGTGTTGGCTTGCCAGCCGTGATGATCCCAGGCGTGCAGCCCGACTTCATGCCCGGCGGCCTTGGCCTGGCGCATCAGGTGCCCCAGGTCGCGGCCAATGGGTTTGCCCGGCCAGGCGGTGCCGGCCAGCAAAATGTCCCAGCCGTACAAACCGGCCGCGTTGGAGCGCAGCATCTTCCACAGGAACTGCGGGCGGATCAGGCGCCACAAGTGGCGCCCCATGTTGTCCGGCCCGACGCTGAAGAAGAAGGTCGCCTTGACCCCGGCTTCATCAAGCGACTCCAACAACCTTGGCACCCCTTCACGGGTGCCTCGGTAAGTGTCGACGTCGATGCGTAGACCCGCTTGCATCAACGCTTGTCCGCGATTTCGAGCATGGCTTCACGCAGGAAGAAATCCAGAGTGTTGCCGATGGTTTCGCTCATCTCCACGGTAGGCTCCCAGTTCAGCAGGCGCTTGGCGTTTTCGATGCTTGGCTTGCGGTGCGCCACGTCCTGGTAACCGGTGCCGTAGAACGCCTTGCTCTCTACGTCGCGGAAACCGGCAAACGGAGGGAAGTTGCTGCGCAGCGGGTGAGCTTCGAACTGACGCAGCAGTTCTTCGCCCAACTGACGGATGCTGGCTTCGTTTTCCGGGTTGCCGATGTTGATGATCTGGCCGTTGCAGTTGTCGTTGTCGTTATCAATGATGCGCGCCAGGGCTTCGATACCGTCGGCGATGTCAGTGAAGCAACGCTTCTGCTCGCCACCGTCGAACAGACGGATCGGCGTGCCTTCCACCAGGTTCAGGATCAGCTGGGTGATGGCGCGGGAGCTGCCGATACGGGCCGAGTCCAGGCGGTCGAGGCGCGGGCCCATCCAGTTGAATGGACGGAACAGGGTGAACTTCAGGCCCTTGTCGCCGTAGGCCCAGATCACGCGGTCCAGCAGTTGCTTGGAGACCGAGTAGATCCAGCGCTGCTTGTTGACCGGGCCCACCACCAGGTTGGAGGTGTCTTCGTCGAAGTACTGGTCCTGGCACATGCCATACACTTCGGAGGTCGACGGGAAGATCACGCGCTTGTTGTACTTCACGCAGTAGCGAACCAGTTTCAGGTTCTCTTCGAAGTCCAGTTCAAATACGCGCAGCGGGTTGCGGGTGTATTCGATCGGGGTGGCGATGGCCACCAGCGGCAGGACCACGTCGCACTTCTTGATGTGGTACTCGATCCACTCGGAGTGGATGCTGATGTCGCCTTCCACATAGTGGAAATTCGGGTGGCTGCGCAGGCGCTCGATGGCGTCGGAGCCGATGTCCAGGCCGTAGATTTCGTAACGGTCGTCACGCAGCAGGCGCTCGGACAGGTGGTTACCGATGAAACCGTTCACACCCAGGATCAGCACGCGGGTACGACGGGGCTTGCGGCCGGACTCGGCGCCGCGCAGTACGGAACCGTCCACCAGGCCCAGTTCATCAGCCAGGGACGGGCCGGCCAGGTACAGGCCGTTCTCGTTGCGCTGGCCGAACTTGACCACCAGGGAGTCTTCACCGCAGGCGATGCGCAGCGGGTTGACGCTGATCACTCGGCCTGGCGCCAGGCCTTCGTTGCCCTTGACGACTTCGGCGCTCCAGACGATCAGCTTGTGCTCGCCCACGGCGCAGAAGGCACCCGGGTATGGTTGGGTAACGGCGCGAACCAGGTTGAACAGCTCTTCAGCCGGTTTTTTCCAATCCAGTTTGCCGTCAGCGGCGGTGCGACGACCGAAGTAGGTGGCCTTGCTTTCGTCCTGGGCGGTTTCGGTCAGCTTGCCTTGAGCCAGTTGCGGCAGGGCATCGCGCAGCAGGTTGGTGGCGGCGTCACGCAGTTTGGCGTGCAGGGTCAGGCCGGTGTCGGTGCGCTCGATCACGACTTTCTGCTGGGCCAGGATCGCGCCGGCATCGGCACGCTTGACCATGCGGTGCAGGGTCACGCCGGTTTCGGTTTCGCCGTTCACCAGCACCCAGTTGGCCGGTGCGCGGCCACGGTACTTAGGCAGCAGGGAGCCGTGCAGGTTGAACGCGCCTTTCTTGGCGGTGGCCAGCAGGGCTTCGCTCAGCAGGTTGCGGTAGTAGAACGAGAAGATGTAGTCCGGGTTCAGCTTGGCGATGCGCTCGATCCACAGCGGGTGGTTGGCGTCTTCCGGGGCGTGTACCGGGATGCCATTGCGGGCGCACAGCTGGGCGACGGAACCGTAGAAATTGTTTTCCTTGGGATCATCGGCATGGGTGAACACGGCAGCAATTTCGTAACCCGCATTGAGCAGGGCTTCAATGCCAGCACAGCCAATATCGTGGTAAGCGAAGACAACAGCTTTTGAATTCATGACGAAACCTGATCGGAAGGAGAAGTAGAGGTGTGGGAGGACGTCAGGCCGTCGACCGTAAAGGTCTCGGCCGGTGCTGCCGGTTGGTTGCGCAGCACTTTTTCGATAAAGAACCGTGGGCGGGCCCGCACATCGCTGTACATGCGGCCCAGGTATTCACCCAGGAGGCCCATGCCGATGAACTGGCCACCGGTGAACACGAACAATACGGCGAACAGCACGAACATGCCGTCGCCGGCCCAACCGGAGCCGAAAGCGATACGCAGCACGATCAGTGCAAAGGCGAAGAGCATGCCCAGGGCCGCCAGGCTGAAACCGACGATGCTCAACAGGCGCAATGGCGTGGTGGTCATGCAGGTCAGCAGGTCGAACATCAGGCTGATCAGGCGCATCGGGCTGTATTTGGACTCGCCGTGTTCACGCTCGGCGTGATGCACCAGGATTTCCGTGGTGTGGCGCGCAAAGCTGTTGGCCAGGATCGGGATAAAGGTGCTGCGCTCGCGGCAGGCCAGCATGGCGTCGACGATGGTGCGGCGATAAGCACGCAGCATGCAGCCGTAGTCGCTCATGGCCACGCCGGTGGAGCGTTGCACGGCGAGGTTGATCAGGCGCGACGGCCAGCGGCGGAAGGCCGAGTCCTGGCGGTTGTTGCGCACGGTGGCAACCACGTCATAGCCCAGGGCGGCCTGTTCGACCAAACGCGGGATTTCTTCCGGCGGGTTTTGCAGGTCGGCGTCCAGGGTGATCACCACGTCGCCCCGGCAATGCTCGAAGCCGGCCATGATCGCGGCGTGCTGGCCGTAGTTGCGGTTGAGGATCACCGCCACCACGTTGCTGCCTTCGAGCGCGGCGGCGTCTTCCAGCAATTGCGCGGAGTTGTCGCGGCTGCCGTCGTCCACCAGGATGATTTCGTATTCGTAAGCCAGTTGTTTGCAGGCGGCCATGGTGCGGCGCAGCAGTTCAGGCAGGCTTTCTTGTTCGTTGTAGACCGGGATAACGATCGACACGCAATGAATTGGATAGGGTTTCAAAGATTCATTACCTCGGGGGTTAGAGCAACTTGGAGCGTAAAGACAGCAGTTATCGTCAGCCTCGGATGCCGGGCATCCGATCAAAGATAGCGTTGATTTGTGGCATTCATTCGACAGTCCTGACAGGTCACAGTGGGTCTTCCATGGCTTACGTGAGTAAAGACCAAAATGCTCAAAGGTAAAGCGGAATCAACGAGTTAACCTGCAAAGTACGGTTCGTTCTCAAGTCGTGCCGCCAAGATTAAGCGCAAAAATGTTCAACGAATATGAAACGCAGATGAAAAAGTCGTTTTTTTGGCAGGTAGACAGCTAGGGTTCAGGTAAACAGCAGAAGCACGGACAACGTCGTGCCGATGAGGGGAGAAGGGGCGGTAGCCTTTTTCTTCACGCGGGCAGGTTCCTGAAGAATCTTCTCTGCAATGCCGCGCAAGTGCCGGTAAAGTAAGCCATCTCTTGCCAGGGCAGTCGGATGAATAGCGTGCAGCGTTTACGGCCAATGTTGATGGTGTTGTTGATGACGGTGGCCTGGGCCACGAGTGTGCGGGCCGATGACGGCGTGGCACTGACGTCCATCGACCAGGTGCCCGATGGCGTAGAAGTGCGGGGTAAACAGGTCGGCGCCTTCGTCTGGAGCGACAAACAGGGCAAGAACCTGTTGGTACTCGCAGAGCAAGTCAGCGAACGCGACGACGACGGTGCGCAGTCGGCCTTTGTCTACGCCGCCCAGTACCTGCTCGACGGTGACCGGCCCAAGCGCCTGTGGATGCTCTACGACGACGTGCAGCATTGCGAGTTCGATGCCGGCGCGCACTTCAACAGCGACGCCACCCAGGTCACCGACCTGCTGGGCGATGGCATCAGCCAGGTCACCGTGGGGTATAGCCGCACCTGCACCAGTGACGTCAGCCCCAATGATTTCAAGCTGATCATGCACATCGGCAAGTCGCAGAAGTACCGCCTGCGCGGCATCGACCGCTATGGCGCCAGCTGGTGGGATGAAGACGCCGGCGCCCTGCAGGGCATGCCGTTGCCCAAGGATTGCAGCATCGCCGCCCAACAGGCGCTGGTCAGCCAGTACAAGGAGCAGGGTACCGAGCTGCCGCTTCCTGGCTGTTACGGCGACGAAGAAGATTTTGCCAAGGCGCCCAAACCGTACCTGGAGTTCATGCGCCAGCACTGGTTTGCCTTGATGCAGAAGCAGGACACCGACTGGAGCCAGCAGCAGACGCCAGCCCCGGCGGAAGACGATCAGGAATAGCCCCGGGGATTGACCTGCGCTAGACTCGGCGCTCGCCAATTCACTAAATATGTCGATTAAACAGATGGTTAGTCGACATATTTAATCCAAAGGCTGATCTACCTTGACTGAGTCTACCCGCAACCCGCTGACCCTCTATCTCACCCGCCTGGCGCCCTCCAGCCAGCTGACCATGCGCTACGTGCTGCAGGACGCCGCCGACCGCCTGGGTTTTGAAGACATCAACCTCGAAGACATCGACTGGCACCTGCTGCAGCCCGAACACGTCATGGCCCTGGTGGCGGTGCTGCGGGAAGACGGGTATGCGCCGAATACCTCATCGCTGTACGTCAACGCCGTGCGCGGGGTGATGAACGAAGCCTGGCGCATGAGCCTGATCAGCCAGGACCACCTGCTGAAGATGCGCTCGGTCAAGGCCATGGCCGGCACCCGCCTGAGCCAAGGGCGCAACCTGCGGCGTACGCTGATTCGTGAGTTGATGGAAGTCTGCGCCGCCGATCCGCGCCCGCAGGGCCTGCGGGATGCGGCGGTGATCGGGATCCTGTATGGCTCGGGCATGCGCAAGTCGGAATCGGTGAACATCGAGCTGGGCCAGGTCAACTTTGACGAGCGCAGCCTGCAGGTTACCGGCAAGGGCAACAAGCAATTGATCAAGTACGCACCGGCCTGGGCCTTTGCCAAGCTGGAGGCATGGCTGGCGTTTCGCCGCAGCCAGTTGAAACCGGGTGAGCAGGACGATGGTTTCCTGTTCAACCGGATTCGCCGGGGCAGCCATATCACCCGCGAGCGCATCACCAAACACGCGATTTACTACATCGCCCGCCAGCGTGGGGAACAGGTCGGCGTGAAAATCATGCCCCATGATTTCCGCCGTTCGTTTATCACGCGGGTCATTGAAGAGTACGACCTGTCGATCGCCCAGAAGCTGGCGCACCACACCAATATCCAGACCACCGCCACCTACGATGTGCGCGACGACAATGAGCGGCGCAGGGCCGTGGATCGGTTTGACCTGTAGGGCCGCCCGTAACCTGGCCCGCCAACTGCCTTGAACTCTGCCCGGCAGCCGCGCTCGCAATAGTAGGGCGCGGGTTTTGCCGCGTGCCGTGTTTATTCAGTCGAAGGAGCAGACCATGGATACCTACAACATCAACAAGACCGGCACCGGTTGGGCGTTGACCAAGCAGGGCTCGGCACGGCCGTCGAAAACGGCGGAGACCAAGGAGGCGATCGTTGAGTTGGCGAAGGAGTTTCTCAGCGACAAGACGGCGTCGCTGAGGATTCACAGCATGGATGGGCGGATTCAGGAGGAAAGAACCTATCCGCGCAAGGCTGACCCGACACGATCTCCGGGCTGACCGAGCACCCAATGTGGGAGCGGGCTTGCTCGCGAAGGCGGTGGTTCAGTTACAGATGCAATGCCTGACACTCCGCCTTCGCGAGCAAGCCCGCTCCCACACTGGAATTGCATTCAACTCTAGAGAATCGGCTTGCCACCCGTCACCGCGTACCTCGAGCCCGAGATGTAACTCGCCTCATCCGACGCCAGCAACACATAGATCGGCGCCACTTCCACCGGCTGGCCGGGGCGGCCCAGCGGTGTCTCGCTGCCGAAGCTGTTCACGTCTTCGTCCGGCATCGTCGAGACAATCAACGGCGTCCAGATCGGCCCCGGCGCCACGCTGTTCACGCGGATGCCCTTGCTGCCCAGCAGTTGTGCCAGGCCACCGGTAAATGGTGGCGGCGTAAGCCAGCAACGTTGGCTTGGGCATACGGCAGAGACCAAGGAGGCGATCGTTGAGTTGGCGAAGGAGTTTCTCAGCGACAAGACGGCGTCGCTGAGGATTCACAGCATGGATGGGCGGATTCAGGAAGAAAGAACCTACCCGCGCAAGGCTGACCCGACACGATCTAAGGGCTGACCGAGCACCCAATGTGGGAGCGGGCTTGCTCGCGAAGGCGTTGGATCAGTCACAGATGCATTGCCTGACACTCCGCCTTCGCGAGCAAGCCCGCTCCCACACTGGATTTGCATTCGACCCTAGAGAATCGGCTTGCCGCCCGTCACCGCATACCGCGAGCCCGAGATGTAACTCGCCTCATCCGACGCCAGCAACACATAGATCGGTGCCACTTCCACCGGCTGGCCGGGGCGCCCCAGCGGTGTTTCGCTGCCGAAGCTGTTCACGTCTTCGTCCGGCATCGTCGAGACAATCAACGGCGTCCAGATCGGCCCCGGTGCCACGCTGTTCACACGGATGCCCTTGCTGCCCAGCAGTTGTGCCAGGCCACCGGTAAAGTTCGCAATCGCGCCCTTGGTGGCGGCGTAACCCAGCAACGTTGGCTTGGGCATACGGCAGAGACCAAGGAGGCGATCGTTGAGTTGGCGAAAGAGTTTCTCAGCGACAAGACGGCGTCGCTGAGAATTCACAGCATGGATGGGCGGATTCAGGAGGAAAGAACCTATCCGCGCAAGGCTGACCCGACACGATCTCCGGGCTGACTGAGCACCCAATGTGGGAGCGGGCTTGCTCGCGAAGGCGGTGGTTCAGTCACAGATGCATTGCCTGACACTCCGCCTTCGCGAGCAAGCCCGCTCCCACACTGGATTTGCATCCGACCCTAGAGAATCGGCTTGCCGCCCGTCACCGCATACCGCGAGCCCGAGATGTAACTCGCCTCATCCGACGCCAGCAACACATAGATCGGTGCTACTTCCACCGGCTGGCCGGGGCGGCCCAGCGGTGTTTCGCTGCCAAAGCTGTTCACGTCTTCGTCCGGCATCGTCGAGACAATCAACGGCGTCCAGATCGGCCCCGGCGCCACGCTGTTCACGCGGATGCCCTTGCTGCCCAGCAGTTGTGCCAGGCCACCGGTAAAGTTGGCAATCGCACCTTTAGTGGCGGCGTAAGCCAGCAACGTTGGCTTGGGCATATCGGAATTCACCGAGCTGGTATTGATGATAGACCCGCCGGCCTTCATATGCGGCAGCGCCGCCTTGCAGATGCGAAACATCGCGGTGATGTTGATATCGAAGGTCTTGACCCATTCCTCGTCGGGCATCTCTTCGAGGGTCTCGTGGGTCATCTGGAATGCGGCGTTATTGACCAGCACGTCGATCCGCCCGAACTGCTCGACGGTCTGGTCGACAATCGCCTGGCAGTTGGCTTTTTGCGCGAGGTCGCCGGGCAGCAGCAGGCATTGGCGGCCGGCTTCTTCAACCCAGCGTGCGGTTTCCTTCGCGTCCTCGTGTTCGTCCAGGTAGGCGATGGCCACATCGGCACCTTCGCGGGCAAAGGCAATCGCCACGGCGCGGCCGATACCGCTGTCGGCGCCGGTGATCAGGGCGATCTTGTTGGCCAGGCGGCCGGAGCCGGTGTAGCTCTTCTCGCCGCAGTCGGGATAGGGGTCCATCTTCTTCTGCGAGCCGGGAACGGATTGGGCCTGGCTGGCGAAAGGTGGGCGCGGGTAGTCAGTCATCTCAATCTCCATAGATCACAACGGGTTCTATGGATTAGTGATTTTCAGCTGCCGGATAGTTGTAATCGATGCCGGCCGAGCCCGACGAATGGTTTGCGCTCAACCGTGCTGGCAGGCATCGCCCAGGCGCATGTAGTCCAGTTCATGACGCACGCCGTGGCTGTCGATGTAGACCATGTGACCCTTGACCGGCCCGCATTCGGTGGAGGATTCGGTACTGACGCGCACCACCTTGGCGATGTCCAGGTCCTGGGAATAGTCGTACGCCTCGCTGGCGGGGGCGTTGGCACTCACAGTGGGTGCCGGGGTTTCGCCCTGGGCGAAGGCAAGTGTGCTGAACAGGCCCAGCACGGCGATAAGCAGATAACGCATGAGAACCTCCGACACCACGAAGGTGGTGGCTTGACTGTGGGGTTCATTCTACAAAGCGCGTGGCGCGGGGATGAACGCTTGCGGGCCAATAGAAGACATCAGCCAAATCGATGCAGCAAGCCTCTTATAACCGGTTATAAACTCATAGCATCTTCGCCTAAACGCAGCCCTATAAATATCCGTCTGCCGCTGCTCATCCCTGTAGACACATACAACAGGGAGTTCCTCGATGTTTTTATTCAAACAACAACTACCAAGGCTGACGCTGGCGGCGGCGTTGGCGATGGGAGTGTGCACGACATCGGTGATGGCCCAGGAAGTGGCCGGCCAGGTGTTCACCTTCGATATCGCTGGCGGCCCGCTTGATACGGTGCTGCTGGATATCTCCCGGCAGACCGGGGTGATGATTTCGTTCAATCAACAGTGGGTGCAGGGCAAGCGCAGTGCCGCCATCCGCGGCGATTTGGGCAGCCTGCAAGCGGTGGACAAGGCGTTGCAGGGCAGCGGCCTGCAAGTGAGCGACAGCGAACAGGGGCTGACGGTGCATCCAGCACCCGTGACGTCCACCAGCGTCGCACCGGCCGAGGGCAAAAGTACTGATTACCGCCTGGAAAAAGTCACGGTGACCGGCTCGGCGATTCGCCGGGTGGACGCGGAAACGGCAGTGCCGGTGACCATCCTGCGGGTCGAGCGATTGCGCGAGCAGGGTGTGAGCACCACCGAGGAGTTGATCAACCGCATTTCGGCCAACCAGTCTGCCGTTGGCTCCGGGCGTTCGGTGGGTTCCAGCAGCGGCGGTGCGGCGTATGCCGACTTGCGCGGGATTGGCGCGAACAAAACCCTGGTGCTGCTCAATGGCCGGCGCCTGAGCAACAACGCCGTCAACACCACCAACGGTTCCGGGGTGGACTTGAACACCATCCCGTTCGCCGCTATCGACCGCGTGGAAGTCCTGCGCGATGGCGCCTCGGCGCTGTATGGCACCGACGCGATTGGCGGGGTGATCAACTTCATTACCAAGACCAGCCTCACCGGTGGGCAACTTTCCACCAACTACGATTCGCCCACACGCTCCGGCGGCGGCGACAGCCATAACTTCAGTGGCAGCTACGGTTTCGGCGACCTTGAAGAGGACCGCTTCAACGTGTTCGGCGTGGTCAGCTACGACAAGCAGACGCGCCTGGCGGCCAAGGACCGTGACTTCACCTACAACTACCAGCCAGGTCGCGGCCTGGATTTCACCTCCGGCACCGCCGCGCCGGCCAACTGGAGCCAGGGCAGCAACGCGACCAACCCGCTGGCCGGCTCCGGTTGCAATTCCCCCGGGCTGCTGTCACGCAATGGCATCTGCCGCCAAAGCCTGTGGAGTTACCTGGACCTGGTGCCGGAAACCGAAAAAACCTCGGCCTTTGCCAAAGCCACCGGCAAGCTGGCCGATGACCATACCGTCAGCCTCGAATACTTCTGGGCGCGCAACGAAAACCGTACGCAGATTGGCCCAGGCACCCTGATGGGCGCCCAGGTCAATCCGGGTACGCCTTTCTATCCGGGCAACGGCATCACCCCGGGCCCCACGGGTTTCGCCCTGGACCCGACACAGCCGGTAGACGTGAACTGGCGTGAAACCGATGCCGGCGCGCGCAAGCACGAAGATGACAACACCAGCCAGCGGCTGCTGCTGAGCTTTGAAGGCAATGTGGCGAACTGGGACTACAACGTCGGCGCGTCCTACAACCAGAACAAAGTGGTGCAAACCATTCTTGACGGCTATGTAAACGACCAGACCATCAGCCAGGGGATTGCCAACGGTGTGATCAACCCGTTCGGGCCGCAGAGTGAAGCGGGCAGGGCGTTGCTCGCCTCCAGCCGCGTCGATGGCGATTACGCCACTGCCGTGGGCCGAGTGAAGAGTATCGACGGGCGCGTAAGCCGTGAAATCGGCGACTGGTTCGGTGCGGGGCCGACGGGCCTGGCGCTGGGCGGTGAATATCGCAAGGAGGATTTCCACCAGGATTTCGCCCAGTTTGCCGAGACCGTGCAGAGCCTGGGCGTAGACCCCAATGGCGCGGTGCGCGGCAATCGCAGCGTGTCGGCCGAGTACGCCGAGGTCAACGTGCCGGTGCTCGAAAGCCTGGAACTGTCTGCCGCCGTGCGTCATGACAAATACAGCGACTTTGGCAGCACCACCAACCCGAAATACTCGTTCCGCTTCCAGCCGTTCAAGGAACTGGTGGTGCGCGGTGCCTACAGTGAAGGCTTCCGTGCGCCGTCGCTGTACGAGTTGTACAACCCGACCTACACCAGCTACACCGTGGCCAACTACAACGACCCGCGCCTGTGCCCGGGCGGCACCCCGGCCAATGGCGGGATCGGCAACCGCGACTGCGCCCAGCAGTTCCGCCGGCAAAGCGGGGGCAACGGCAGCTTGAGCCCGGAAACCGCACGTAACGTGACCTTTGGTTTCGTGTTCCAACCGATCGAGCGCCTCAGTGCCGGCCTGGATTTCTGGTGGATCACCATCGCCAACCAGATTGCCGAATTTCCTGAGTCGTCGGTATTCGATGACCCGGATGCCTACGGCGACCGCTTGATCCGCAAGGCGGATGGCTCCATCGATCACATCGTTACCGGCCTTGCCAACCTGGGTAAGACCAAGACCAACGGCGTGGATGTGAGTTTCGACTACCGCTTCCCGAGCACCGCCATCGGTGACTTCGGCATCGGCCTGCAAGGCACCTACGTCAACGAATACAAATACCAGCAGGAGCTCAAGGGCGACTACATCGACAAACTCGGTGATTTTCGTGGCGGCGAGTTCTCCACCGCGGGCGCCGTTGCGCGTTGGCGCCACAGCCTGACCGGCACCTGGGCCCGCGGACCGCTGGGCGTCAGCCTGACCAACCGCTACACCAGTGGCTATCACGACTCGGACCCCGACACCCACGACTCCGTAGGCTCCTACAACGTCTGGGACCTGGCGGGTACCTACAACTGGAGCAAGTCCCTGGCCGTCACGCTGGGCGCGAAAAACCTGTTTGACCGCGCGCCGCCGTTCAGCAACCAGACCTATGCGTTCCAGAGCGGGTACGACCCGAAATACGCCGACCCGTTTGGCCGCATCCTCTATACCCGGGTCAGCTATAACTTCTGATTGTTCATCAGGTCCAGACACTGCTCTATAAAACAGGCGGATCCACTGCACCCATCCCGTAGGTGCAGCGGGATTCGCCGGTCCATAACCTTATTCCAAAACGGTATTTCCAGGCTTTTCATAAGACTCCTTATGATCACGTCATAACTCGTTATGACAAGTGGTCCTGATGAACGAATCAACCGTCGCCTTATCCCCTCTGTCCAGCGTTCCGCTGCATGCCCAACTGCGGGACCTGCTGCGCAGCCGCATCCTTGATGGTGAGTACGCGCCGAACACCCAGATGCCTTCCGAGAGCGAACTGGGCACGCGCTTCAAAGTCAGCCGCATCACCGTGCGCCAGGCCCTGGGTGATCTGCAAAAGGAAGGCCTGATCTACAAGATCCACGGCAAAGGCACCTTTGTTTCCAAACCCAAGGCTTATCAGAACGTCAGCACCCTGCAGGGGTTGGGCGAGTCCATGACCGAGCGCGGCTATGAAGTGATCAACCGCCTGCGCAGCTACCGCTTCGTGCCCGCCGACAAGCTGGTGGCCGAGCGCCTGGGCGTGGAGGAGGGCAGCACTGTCGCGCAGATCAAGCGGGTACGGCTGATCAACCGCGAACCGGTGTCGCTGGAAATCACCTACCTCAGCCAGGCCCTGGGCGAACGCCTGGAAAACGCCGACTTGGTAACCCGCGACATTTTCCTGATCCTGGAGAACGACTGCGGCTTGCAACTGGGTCACGCCGACGTGGCGATTGACGCGGTACTCGCCGACAGCGAGCTGACCCAGGCGCTGAACGTCGAGGCCGGCTCGCCGATCATGCGCATCGAACGCCTGACCCACACCGCAGACGGTCAGCCCGTGGACTTCGAACACCTGTATTACCGTGGCGACGCGTTTCAGTATCGCCTGCGCATCGACCGTCAGCGAGGTAGCCGCCCGTGAGCCGCCAAACCCTGGAACTGGAATACGACATCGTGGTGATCGGCGGCGGTACAGCCGGCCCCATGGCGGCGATCAAGGCCAAGGAGGCCAACCGCGATCTGCGCGTATTGCTGATCGACAAGGCCAACGTCAAGCGCAGCGGCGCCATCAGCATGGGCATGGACGGCCTCAACAACGCGATCATTCCCGGCCACTCCACGCCGGAGCAGTACACCAAGGAAATCACGATTGCCAACGACGGCATCGTCAATCAGGCGGCGGTGTACGCCTACGCGACCCACAGTTTTGAAACCATCGAGCAGTTGGACCGCTGGGGCGTGAAGTTCGAGAAGGACGAAACCGGCGATTACGCGGTGAAAAAAGTCCATCACATGGGCGCCTACGTGTTGCCGATGCCTGAAGGGCACGACATCAAGAAGGTGCTGTATCGCCAGCTCAAGCGCGCCCGGGTCAGCATCACCAACCGCCTGGTGTGCACCCGCTTGCTGACCGACAGCGAAGGCGCGGTGAATGGCGTGATGGGTTTTGACTGCCGCACTGCGGACTTCCAGGTGATCAAGGCCAAGGCGGTGATCCTCTGCTGCGGCGCGGCCGGCCGCCTGGGCTTGCCGTCCTCGGGTTACCTGATGGGCACCTATGAAAACCCGACCAATGCCGGCGACGGCTACGCCATGGCCTACCACGCCGGAGCCGAACTGGCGAACCTGGAGTGCTTCCAGATCAACCCGCTGATCAAGGATTACAACGGCCCGGCGTGCGCCTATGTCACCGGCCCCTTGGGCGGCTACACCGCCAACAACAAGGGTGAACGCTTCATCGAGTGCGACTACTGGAGCGGGCAGATGATGTGGGAGTTCCACCAGGAACTGGAAAGCGGCAACGGCCCGGTGTTCCTCAAGCTCGATCACCTGGCGGAGGAAACCATCCAGAACATCGAGCAGATCCTGCATAGCAACGAGCGCCCCAGCCGTGGCCAGTTCCACGCCAACCGGGGCACCGACTACCGCAGCCAGATGGTCGAGATGCATATCTCCGAGATCGGCTTTTGCAGCGGGCATTCGGCGTCGGGCGTGTGGGTCAACGAGCGCGCGGAAACCTCGGTCAAGGGCCTGTATTCAGCGGGCGACATGGCGGCGGTGCCACATAACTACATGCTCGGCGCGTTCACCTATGGCTGGTTTGCCGGCACTAACGCGGCAAGCTTTGTGGCCGGGCGCGAATTCAGCGCGGTGGATGCCCGGCAAGTGGCCGCCGAGCAGGCTCGGGTCTATGCGCCACTGGACCGCGAAACCGGTCTGCCGCCGGCCCAGGTCGAGTACAAGCTGCGGCGCTTCGTCAACGATTACCTGCAGCCGCCCAAGGTCACCCGCAAGATGGAAATCGGCTTGCAACGCTTCGCCGATATCGAGCGCGACCTGGACCAGATGAAGGCGCACAACCCCCATGAATTGATGCGCGCCATGGAAACCAGCGTGATCCGCGACTGCGCCGAAATGGCTGCCCGCGCCTCGCTGTACCGCGCCGAAAGCCGCTGGGGCCTGTACCACTACCGGGTCGACCACCCGCAACGCAACGACGCCGACTGGTTCTGTCATTGCCACCTGAAAAAGGGCGAGGACGGGCAGATGGTCAGCTTCAAGAAACCCGTCGAGCCCTATGTGATCCCGCTGGATGCCGAAGAGATGCAGGCTTACGACCGCCTGCGCGTAGGGGCTGACGCCGCCTGAATGTGCCCCCCAAAGCTCGCTCACCACAGGACACCGTGAAATGGCCTATCAGCCCCAGGAAATATTCTTTCGCTCCAACGCCCCGGTAACGGTGGACGAGGACAAGTGCATCGCCGAAAAAGGCTGCACTGTCTGCGTCGACGTGTGCCCGATGGACCTGTTGGCGATCAACCCGGCAACGCAGAAGGCGTATATGGCGTTCGATGAATGCTGGTACTGCATGCCCTGTGAAAAAGATTGCCCCACCGGCGCCGTCAAGGTCGAGATTCCGTACCTGTTGCGCTGAGACCTGCCGCAAACGCCATCCGCCAACCCCGGACGCAGCCCTAGCCACACCCCCTCGTTTCCCACCGCGCCAGACCGTGGCGGAGACGATTCCTTCAACCATGATTCGAGGGGAACTACCCAATGTTATTGCGCGCAACCCTGGCCGGCCTGGTGCTGGCTTGCTTGAGCCTGTCGGCCCAGGCACAAACGATCCGGGTGGCCATCGGCACCCAGGACACCACCATCAACTGTGCCGCGGGCGGCTTGCTGATCCGCGAGCTGGGGCTGCTGGACAAATACCTGCCGCACGACGGCAAGTACAAGGACGCGACCTACGACGTGCAGTGGAAAAACTTCACCAGTGGCGCGCCGCTGACCAATGAAATGGTCGCCGGCAAACTGGACTTTGGCGCAATGGCCGACTTCCCCGGTGCCTTCAACGGCGTAGCGTTCGAGGCGGCGGGCAAGCACAGCCTGTTCATCAGCGTGTTGTCGGGCAACATCAAGGGCAGCGGCAACGGCATTGTGGTGCCGGTCGCTTCCAGCGCCCAGTCCCTGGCGGACCTCAAAGGCAAGACGATTTCCGTGCCGTTCGCCTCCACGGCCCATGGCATGTTGCTGCGCGCTGTTGCGGCCCAGGGCTGGGACCCGCTCAAGGACGTCAACATCATTGCCCAGGCGCCCGAAGTGGCAGGCTCGGCGTTGCAGGCCAACAAGATCGACGCCCATGCCGACTTTGTGCCGTTCGGCGAACTGTTCCCCAACCGTGGTTTCGCCCGCAAGATCTACGACGGCTCGCAATCCAACACCCCGACGTTCCACGGCGCGCTGGTGGACGAAAGTTATGCCAAACAGTACCCGGAAGTGGTCGTCGCCTACCTGCGCGCGAGTATCGAGGCCAATCAGTTGCTGGCCGCAGAGCCGGAGAAGTACAGCGAGCTGATCGAAAAAGTCACCGGCGTCGAAGCCGAGGTCAACTACCTGTTCCATGGCCCGCTGGGCGTGCAGACCCGTGACTTGAGCTGGAAACCCGAATACCGCCAGGCCGTGGGCACCGCGATCGACACCCTCAAGCTGCTGAAAAAGGCCGACCGTGGCCTGGACCTCAATACCTTTATCGATGACCAGTACATCCGTGCCGCGTTCAAGGCCTCGGGCCTGGACTATGCGGCGCAATTGGGCAACTACGGCCAGGCCCCGCTGAAGGCCAACGACGCTCTGAGCGGCGCGCCGATCACTGACTGGAAGCACGTCGCGCAAATCTGGGTCAAGGGTGAGCCCAAGGTGCGCGATTACGCGTCGGCCGAGGCGGCGTTCACCGCGCTGGACAGCCTGAACAAACAGGGCAAGGCGGTGCGCGCCGTGTATGCCCAGGCCGAAGACAGCGGCATCAAGCTGCTGGCGAGCCAGGCCTGGTTTGCCACCAACCAGCACGGCCAACTCAGTGCATTCCTGCTCAAGGGCCAGGCGCAGCAATTTGCCCAGGCCCAGGGCGGCAAGGTGTTCAACTTTACCGACGCCGGCGCGCAGGCCGTTGCCGGTCGCTGAGGGAGCGTGTTCATGACAAGCACCCCATGGCGCTGGCTGCCCAAGGCCGCTTCCTTGCTGTTGTGCCTGCTGTTCTGGCAGTTGGCGGCCAGCCAGCACTGGAACCTGTGGCTGGTGACATTTGCCAATGTGCCCACGCCGGGCTCCGTGCTGCAGGCTGCCCTGGGGCTGGCGGACTCGGGCAAGCTTGTGCGGCACTTGAGCGCAAGCCTGACCCGGGTGTTCGAGGGCTACCTGGCGGCCGCGCTGGTGGGGATCGGCCTGGGCATCGCGATTGGCCGCTGGAAGTGGGCGGAAGACCTGCTGTTGCCGCCGCTGGAGGTGATCCGGCCGATCCCGGCGGTAGCCTGGATCCCGCTGGCGATCCTGATGTTCCCGTCGTCGGAGCTGTCGATGATCTTCATCACCTTCACCGGCGCGCTGTTTCCGGTGCTGCTCAATACGGTGCATGGCGTGGAAGGCGTCGATCCTCGGCTGATCGCCTCGGCGCGCAGCCTGGGGGCAGGGCGCCGGGCGATCCTGCTGGAGGTGATTTTGCCGGGCGCCGCGCCGAGCATCATCACCGGCCTGGCGATTGGCATGGGCACTTCGTGGTTCTGCCTGGTGACGGCGGAAATGATCTCCGGCCAGTACGGTATCGGCTATTACACCTGGGAGTCCTACACCATCCAGAACTATGCCGACATTGTCGTTGGCATGCTGTTGATCGGCGTGCTGGGCATGGGCAGCAGCCTGTTGGTCAAGCGTCTCGGCGCACTGTTCACTCCCTGGCATCGACCACGAGGTAAAGCCTGATGAGTCATCTTGAGGGCCGTGTCGACATACGCGGCTTGTCCATTGTATTGGGCGAACAGCAGCAGGCATTCGAGGCGGTGAAAGCCCTGGATTGCAGGATCGAGCCGGGGCAGTTCGTGTGCATCCTCGGCCCGTCCGGGTGTGGCAAGTCAACCTTGCTCGGCGCGCTGGCCGGGCATCTCACGCCAAGCCAGGGCACGCTGGAAATGGATGGCCGGCCGATTGCCGGCCCGTCCCAGCAACGGGGCATGGTGTTTCAGCAACACACACTGTTCCCTTGGCGTTCGGTACGCGAAAACGTCGCCTTCGGCCTGAAGATGCGCGGCGTAGGCAAGGCCGAGCGCCTGGCCGCCGCCGATGAGATCCTTCACCTGGTGGGCCTGGAAGGTTTTGCCGAGCGCTGGCCCAACCAGCTGTCGGGTGGTATGCAGCAGCGGGTGGAAATTGCCCGGGTGTTGATCAATCGTCCCGGCCTGCTGTTGATGGATGAGCCGTTCGGCGCGCTGGATGCCCTGACCCGCATGAAGATG
Organism: Pseudomonas sp. E6002; assembly: GCF_013385565.1. NCBI lineage: Bacteria > Pseudomonadati > Pseudomonadota > Gammaproteobacteria > Pseudomonadales > Pseudomonadaceae > Pseudomonas > Pseudomonas sp. E6002. The sequence continues at coordinate 60,753 of NZ_JACAPT010000031.1, forward strand.
CAGGCCTTGCTGCTGGACATCTGGACGCGCATCCGCACCACCGTGGTGTTTGTCACCCATGACATCGACGAAGCGCTGTTCCTGGCCGACCGCATCCTGGTGATGAGCCCGCGCCCCGGGCGCATCATCGAGGATTTCCAGCTGACTTTCCCAAGACCGCGCAGCACCGAACTGATGACCTCGCCGGAATTTACCCACCTCAAGCGCCATTGCCTGGAACTGCTGCACCACGAAGATGGTCGCCAGTTACCACGGCTGAACCCGCTCGGGCTACCCAACGATCACCCAAGACCGCGATTTGCCATATGACCTATGAAACCGAAAACCCCGACATCCAAGCCCTGCGCCCGCGGCTGCAAGCGCCGGATGCCGGCATGCGCCGGATCGCCCTGATTGACCTGGCTGACCTGGAAGACCCCGACGGCCTGGTGTGGCTGGTGGACAGCCTGCGCCACGACCCGGCCACCGACGTGCGCGCCCAGGCTGCCAGCCTGCTGGAGGCGTGGGAAGAAGACGCAGTGGTCAAGGCGCTGTGCCAGGCGCTGACCGACACTGAAGCGTCGGTACGTGATGCCGCCGCCCAGAGCTTGAGCGTACTCAAGACGACGCAGGCGGGCCGGCTGTTATTGCCTTGGGCCACCCACGCCGACGTCAGCGTGCGCACGGCAATCTTCCGTGCCCTGCGCGAGTTGCGCCTTGAAGCGGCGGCGCCGTCGGCAATGCTGGCGCTGAGCGATACCGATGCGGGGGTGCGCCGCGAAGCGGTCGGTGTGCTCGGCTGGCTCAAGCACCTGCCGGCATTGGACGCCCTGGCGAGGTTGGCCAGCAGCGATCCGGACACCGAAGTCCGGCGTGCCGCCACCGGCGCCCTCGGCCTGGCCAGTGATGAGCGGGTACTGCCGGCGCTGTATGAAGCGTTGCAGGACGCCACCTGGCAAGTACGGGAAGAGGCCGCGACCACCTTGGGCAAAGTCGGTAGCACCCGCGCGGGCGACGCCTTGATCACGGCGCTGGCCGATGACTACTGGCAAGTCCGCCTGCGCGCTACCCGCAGCCTTGGGCGCCTGCGGTATGCACCGGCGTTGTCGGCGCTGCTCCTGACGTTGGGCCACAGCATCAGCAACCTGCGCAAGGAAGCCGCCCTGGCGCTGGGCGAGTTGGGCGACCGACAGGCCCTTGGCCCGCTGCGTGATGCGGCCGACGATGGCGACCCGGAAGTACGCAAGGCGGTGCGCATTGCCCTGGCACAACTGCAATGAACAGTGCACCGAACGGCATTGGCCGCGATGATGATGGGCGCTTGAGGCTGGAATGGCGCGACGGCGTGCAATGGATCGACCACGCTCGCCTGCGCCGTGAATGCCCGTGCTCGCAGTGCCGGGCCTTTCGGTTGAGAGGCATGCCGCCGCTGGTGTCGGACCGTGTCCGGGTGCTGGAGGTCCATCCCCAGGGGTATGGCGTGCAGTTGATTTTCAGCGATGGGCACCAGCGGGGGATTTACCCGTGGGCTTATTTGGCAGCAATGGGGCTCCAGACCGGGGCGCCAATCTCCGCTGGTCAGGTGCGCGACTGAGGTTGCAGGTGTGCCGGCAGGCGGCGCAGCGTCCACCACACCGTCAGCATCGCTGCCACGGCGCTGAGGGCGATGCCGATCAACATCGGCGCCGGTGTGTGGTCTGCGAACAGGCCGGCCAGGGACATGGCTACGGCGGCGGTGATCATCTGGATCGCGCCCAACAGCGCCGAGGCCGAACCGGCCACGGCACCGTGATCTTCCAGGGACAACACGCCGGCCGCCGGCAACAGCAAGCCGAGAAAGCCAAAGCCAATAAACAGCAGTGCCATCATTAACGGCAGGCTGTTGCCCCACAGTGTGGTCAGTGCCAGCAAGGTCATGACGGTCGCCACGCCCGCCACCGACCAGCGAATCAACGGCGCGAGGCCGAAGCGTGCACTCAAGCGCGCGGTCAACTGGCTCAGGGCAAAAAACGACGCCGCGTTGAGGGCAAAGCACAGGCTGAATTGCGTTGGCGTGAGCCCGTAGTACTCGATGTAAACGAATGGCGCGCTGCCGATGAACACGAAGAACGTCGCAAGGCAAAAACCGCCCACTACCGACAACCCGGTAAACACCGGATCACGCAGCAACGCGCCGTAGCTGCCGAACGCATTGCCCAGGGTCTTGCCCAGGCGGCGTTCGGCGGGGTGGGTTTCCGGCAATTGCACGGCGGTCATGATCAGGCACAGCACTGCAGCCACACCCAGTACCCAAAACACTTCGCGCCAGCTCCACACGGCAATGATCACGCTGCCGGCCAGCGGCGCGAGAATCGGTGAAATGCTCACCACCAGCATCAGCAACGCCATCAGGCGCGCGGCTTCATGGCCGGTGTACAAGTCACGCACAATCGCCCGCGGAATCACCATCCCGGCGCAGGCGCCAAAGGCCTGCAACGCCCGGAAGCCGATCAGCACCTCGATGGAGGGGGCGAGGGCGCAACCAATGCTGGCCACGATGAAAATCGCCAGGCCGGCATAGATCGGCGGCTTGCGCCCGAACACATCGCTGATCGGGCCGTAGAACAGCTGGCACACACCGATGATCATGAAGAACACTGTCAGGCTCATCTGCACCGCGGCAGGCGAGGCATGCAGGCTGGCGCCGAGTGTCGGCAACGCCGGCAGGTAGCTGTCGATGGCAAACGGGCCGACGGCGGTGATCAACCCCAGCAGCAGGGCGAGGTGGGCGATACTTCGAGACATGGTGGTTCCGGGCGGCGGTAAAAAAGAGGGGCCAGCTTAGTGATCGCCCTCGGCGCATACAAGCCGGTGTTTACAGACTCGCTACAGAGTCACCAGCGGCAGGGTGTCGTGAATAGGCAATGGATACGGGAGATAGACGTAACGTACTGATTTAACTCAACTAAATATCCATTTAGTCGAGTTGGATATTTTGCGAATTTAAGGCTGGGCGAGGGCGGTCGTTCGGCGCTCACTGATGCGTTCAACCGCCAGCATATGGTCGGTGCCCCATTGGCAAAGCGGCCCCAATGCCTGGGCCAGCGAGCGTCCGAAGGGAGTCAGGGAGTATTCGACCTTTGGCGGTATCTCCTTGTAGTCGATGCGCGCGATGATCTCATCGCGTTCCAGCTCCTTCAATTGCTGGATCAGCACCTTGTCCGTCACGCCGCCAACGGCGCGCCGCAGTTCGCCATAACGGTGAACTTCATGGGCCAGGTGATACAGGACCAACGGTTTCCATTTCCCGCCAATCACCGCCAGGGCGGCGTCGAGCCCGCAGTTAAAGGTGCTGTTTGACATGTTTTTGCCCTCAGGCTGGGTACTTACCAAAAGGTGCATACTATTCAAAACAATAGCGCAGATCTACGCTTGGGCCTCAACATTTGAGGGAAACACTCATGAACAGGCTCAACGGGAAAATCGCCGTCGTCACCGGTGGCAACAGCGGGATCGGCTTGGCCAGCGCCATACGCTTTGCGGCCGAAGGTGCACAGGTCGTTATCGTGGGACGCCGCCAGGATGAACTGGACAAAGCCTTGGTCCTGATCGGGCATGACGCGATCGCGATCCAGGGCGACATTTCAAACCTGCGTGATCTTGAGCGGGTATTCGCGCAGATCAAGGCTGACAAAGGTCGTGTTGATGTGTTGTTCGCCAATGCGGGCCTTGGGGATCTGGAGCCCATTGGTGCGATCACGGAGGAATCGTTTGATCGCACCTTTGGCGTGAACGTGAAAGGCACGTTGTTCACCGTACAGAACGCGTTGCCATTGATGAGCGCCGGTGGCTCGATTGTGCTGACAGGTTCGACGACGGCCTCGATGGGCACCGCAGCGTTCAGCGTCTACAGCGCGTCGAAAGGCGCACTGCGAAACTTCGCGAGAAGCTGGGCGCTGGATCTGCAAGGCACAGGTATTCGCGTGAACGTGCTATCACCTGGGCCGACAACGACACCGGGTTTGGACAGAGCGCTATCAGGTACCGGCCAGAAGGATGCGATTGTCGATTCGATGGTTACGCGTGTACCGCTGGGTCGTATGGGGCAGCCAGATGAAGTGGCGAATGCGGCATTGTTCCTGGCATCGGATGAGAGCAGCTTTATGACGGGCAGCGAGATGTTCGTGGATGGCGGTTTCGCTCAGGTGTGATCCAGGCTCATCGACCAAATCGAGACAGGCTGGGTTTGGTCGATGAGGAGCGTGGTGCACTGGTTGAAATCTGGCTGGCACTGACCCTGATAACGGGTCATATGATTACGCATAATGTATATTATGTTAAAAGAGGTGCCATGCCAGAAATGTTCATGAGGCTCATAAGGCACTGATTCGACAAACCCGCTTCTGGTGTCCATTCTCCCAACGGGCAATGTCCTTTGTGTTCATGGTGCGTCCTAATGAGGTGGCAGCCAATGAAGCTGGTTCAGTGTCGTTTCTCGTCCGGTCAGCGCGTGCCACTGCTTGTGCAGGATGGTCCAGAGGCGCTCTTGCCCAAGCTGGTACCATTTATCTACGTCCAGCTCAGACTCAGGCACCGTGCATACAACACGGCCGCAGCGCACCTGCGTGCGATCCAGGCCTTCTACACCTATGCCAAACGCCGAGAGCTGGATAACGCAACGTCTCTGGCTCTATCGGATACGCCCAGCGGAACATACCTGTCACGTATTCTCTTCCCTCAAATGCACATCTCAGAAAGGTTGAGGATCAAGACCAGAACAATTTCCGCGAAGCCTGTCGCAGAAGCAGTAGCCCGTGGCGAAGCGGAGATAGGCTTCCAACAATTGAGTGAGCTGATGCACATGGAAGGCATCGATGTGATTGGGCTTATCCCCGATCAGGTTCAGAAAATGACAATGTACTCAGCGGCCATCATCACGGGCAGCGTGCAGCAAGAGGGGGCTGCCGAGCTATTAAAGTTCCTCAGTTCAGAAGCCGCTAGGAGTGCCATGAAGCTCGGCGGATTAACACCTGTTCGATGAGCCTTGCTAGGAGCTGTGTGCTCGCTATTGGACCGCTGCTAGGACTGTAGCTGCTTTATGGTTGGTCATTTGAGGGGGCGATTTTGTTTGCTGACTCAAGCTTATGCCATCGAGTTCTTGAGGGCTTAGCCTCCTAGGCACGATTTATCGGCAGCTCATCTCACTTTTAATCCTATTCCGATGTTTTGCTTAGTACCGGACTTTCATAATTCACCTCAATGAGCGCCCCATCTGAACTCATCGATTGGCGGCAATTCAATGAGGTATAGACATGACTATCTCCAAAAAACGTTTGTGTGCCCTGTTGGCAGGTTCGGCTGCAGCGCTAGCCGCACCGTTCATTTACGCGACCGGTATGCAGCCTGAGACCTCTGTGGTGATATTGTATGAGGCCGAAGGTGAAACCAGCATCAACGTCAAGAACACCGACGGCACTCCGGCACTGTTGTATTCGACTATCGAGAATATTCCCGAGGACACCGAGCCCCTGGTAGTGCTGACTCCACCCGTCACCCGTGTTGAGGCCGGTGAAACCCAGCTTGTGCGTTTCCTGCGTCAAGGAGGCGAGCCGGTGACAACCCAGCGACTCAAGCGCGTAATCTTTGAAGGCATCGCTCCAAAACTCAACAGCCAAGGTCGCTCGACTGTCGGTGTCAGCATGCGTCAGAACCTACCTTTGATCGTTCACCCCAAAGGTCTGGAGCCTAACCGTGAGCCTTGGAAGTTGCTGAAATGGGGTATCCATAACGGCAAGCTGGTGGTAATCAACAACAGCGCCTATGTCGTGCGGTTGTCTCAAGAGCTGAAACTCAAGCCTTCGGGCAAGACGGCCTTGCTGCCACGCACCTATGTCCTGCCTGGTGAGACATTGAAGATGGCGTTGGCACCTGAAGCTATCCACTCAAGCTCGGTAACCATCGGCCCTGGCACGGTCTATGGTTTCTCTGTCGATAAGTACGAAGCGCCTATCGATGCCACTACTAGTTACTGAGCACGCGCAATAGTCAACAGCTTTTGCACTCCCCGCCTGTTTCTACCTAGCAGTCCTAAACCATGAAAAAGCCTTTCCTGGCTACCTATAAGGGTGGCCGCTGCAAACTCGTGCCTGAACAAAGCACGCGCCCTTTCCTACCGATCTTTGCGCCCCTTGCGTACGCGATCTGGAACGCACTCTTGCTTACGCCGATTGCCGCCCAGGCGGACATGTTGCAGAGGGCTGGGCAAGCCAGCGGCGATTTCGCAAGGTTCGATATGCAAACCCTTAAAGCACGCGGCATTGACCCCAAGCTGGCTGATTATTTTCGCGAGCCCGCGCGGTTTACGGAGGGCGCGCACGTGGCTTCACTGGTGGTTAACGGGGTCAAGCTGGGCAGAGTGGATGCCCGGTTCGACAACCACGGAGAGCTGTATTTTGACGAGGCATTGCTGACCAAGGCCCGTCTGAAGGTTCCCGGTTCGCAGTACGTGCTGAGTTCAAAGGACGCCACCGAAAAACGTTATGACTTTGTGGCAGCGTACCCGCAAACCGAGGTCAGCCTGCACCCGAACAAGGATGAGATTTTTCTAGTGGTCCCGCAGCATGCCTTACAGAGCGATGCGTCCCAGACTACGAACTTCAGCAGTGGTGGCACTGCTGCCCTTTTCAACTATGACGTAATGGCCATGCGTTCGGAATTCGGTTCGCAGTCTAGCGACTACCTGTCGGGCTCGACCGATCTGGGGTTCAACATGAGTAACTGGATCGTTCGCAGTCACCAGCTTTATAGCAAGAGCGACGACAGAGAGAGCTTCGAACATTTATACGCATACGCGCAACGCACATTCACCGAGCAAAAGGCCCTGCTGCAGGTCGGGCAGATCAATATCAACAACCCGCTTTTTTCCGGGGGGGCGATTACCGGCGTGCAGATACTGCCCGAAACGGCGCTACTGGGGTCGGCCCGTTCCGGGGCACGGGTAGAGGGCATCGCCAATACACAATCCACGATAGAAGTACGTCAGGTCGGTGCGTTGATCTACACCACGATAGTGCCGGAAGGACCGTTCAGCCTGAGCGATATACCGTTGCTCAACAGCAACTCCGATCTGGACGTCAAAGTGCGAGACATCACTGGCGCAGAGCGAAACTACGTCGTGTCAGCAGCGTCATTTCGCAACGCTGTTACAGTCCGACCTGGTTACACCTTTTCTGCCGGCAAGATACGCAACCAGGGCGCCAATGATGAGAACCAACCCTGGGTGATTACCGGCACCGGTACCTGGGGCCTGAGTGAAAGCCTGACCGCTACTACCGGGCTGATGGCAGCCCCCGACTATCAATCCACCGGATGGGGCGTGGACACCAACCTCGCAAAGGACACCAGCCTGAGTGTGCGTAACCTCTACTCCCACACAGCCAAGGAAGACGTAAAAGGCACCCAGGCCAGTGTCACCTTGAGCACGCGTTTCACCGAGGCCGTGTCGGGCAGTGTGTCGGCTACCCGGCAGACCACCGGCTATCGAGAACTGTCCGACACCACATTGCGTGCTGATCACGATTGGTACAACCGCCGCTACAAGAGCCAATACAGTGCCTCGCTGGGCTGGTCCAATAGCACGCTGGGCAGCTTCAACGTGTCCATTTCACCCAGCCGTACCTTCAATGGCGACTCTACCAACCGCCTGGTGGGCTCCTGGGGGAAAACGTTCAAACATGCCACTGTGTCTGCCACCGTGGAAACCGCATTAAGCGGCTCGTCCAACAGTCAGGGTGACAGCGACGACGCAATCTACTTCAGCGTCAGCGTGCCCCTGGGCCAGTCCCGTAGCGTGCGCACCTATGCCAGCCGACGCGGCGACAACCAGCGTTTTGGTGCAACGTATTCCGAAACCATCAATGACCAGTTCAATTACCGTCTTAGCACCGAGAGCACTGGCGACCGGGGTGACAACTATTCTACCGCCAACCTCTCGGCCATTCCTCGCTTCACCAGCGTGGACCTGGGTTATGCCCAAGGCCCGGACAGCGAGAACTACAACGCTCGAGTCTCCGGCGGCGCAGTAGCACATCAAGATGGGGTGACCTTCTCGCCATATCCGGTGCAAGACACCTTCGGCATCGTGGACGTCGGCGACCTGTCCGGGGTCAAGGTGTCGACACCTTATGGCCCGGTATGGACTGACTACAAAGGCAAAGCAGTGGTACCACAACTGAGTGCCTATCGAGATAGCCGCGTCGAGGTGCAAACAAAATCGCTGCCGAAACGGATCGACCTACAGAACGGCTTCCAGAGAATTGGCGCCGGCCGTGGTTCGGTGAGTCACCTCGACTTCAAGGTCATCAAGGTTCAACGCATCCTGATTAACGCCTCCGACACAGCAGGACAACCGCTGCCCAAAGGTTCTTCGGTACTTGATGACAAAAACCACTTCCTTACGACGGTCCTGGACAAGGGCGTCATCTTTCTTTCTGACCTGGCCCCTACTGAAGTACTGAGGGTTTCTCTCACTGATGAAAAGTCCTGCCTGCTGAAGATCGACTTCCCCAAGGAGACTGACTATGACGCTTTTTACGATGTTGCACCGGCTGTTTGTCATGCGCCGTAGCACCAGTGCAGATTGCGCGCGATGGCTTGGCACTGCGCTTACCCTGGTTGCCAGTAGTACGTTCGCGGCCGACTGCGAAATGCGTTTGAGCAACCCGGAGGTCGATTACGGCACACTTAACCGGAGCGATATGGATATCCGCGGGAGTGCTCCGATTGCCCTCGGAAACCGGCAACTAAACCTGACGGTGGTCTGTCGCGAAGAAACCCGCTTTGGATTGCGGTTTGAGGGACAAGCGGCGGATTTGAATAGCTACCGGTTTGCCGATAAAGGCCATTTCACAATCACGCTGAGTAACGCAACGCTGGATGGAAATACCGTGCAACTCGCTCAGGCTGGCAGTGCCAGGCCGTTATCGCCAACGGAGCTACTGCGCCCAAATCAAGTGGTGACAACTATGGTTCAAGGTCAGCGGGCTGTTGGCAAAGTTTTTTTGGCTCAGGTTGAAATTCAAACGTATATCAGTGACACAGAGACATATGCGCGCGACATCACCGTACTTGAAGGGCTCGGTAGTTTGACACTGGATACACAATAGAAGATTGCATATCGACTTTTATTTTTAGGCTTGTTCCTAGAGCTTCGCAAACATTATTAATAAGAAAATAGCATTCAGCTGGAATGGAAGCCAGCCACTCTGCCATTGGAGCGGCCTACCTAACTTTTCGTAACGGAGAAATAAAAATGCGTTTCAATCCAAAACTCGCCGCATGGGCCTTCGCCACTACTGCGACAGCCTTTTCTTTGGGTGCACATGCTGCATCGGTTGAGGTAAAAGTAATTGGCACTATTATTCCGAACGCCTGCACTCCGACATTGGCGGGTGGTGGCACTATCGATTACGGCACACGCAGTTCTACTGACTTGAGCGCAAACGACTTTACCCTGTTGCCTGAAAAAAATGTTGCATTCACTATTGTTTGCAATGCACCGACAAAAGTTGCGCTGAAGGCTATAGATAATCGTGCGGGCACACGAGTCCCTGGAGCAGTAAAGAAAATCAGGCCAGCCTTGAATGAAGTCGGCGCCTTTGGTTTGGGCAATGCGTCCGGAAAAAATATTGGTGTTTATGCGATGACCTTAGCCGTAAATGACTTCACTGCTGACGGCGCCAAAGTTGAATCAACCTTCAGCAAAGACTCCGGCACTACATGGCTAAACTCAAGTTCAGGAGGTATTGCAAATGATGGTTCAGTTCTCATGTCATGGTCGGCAACAACTGCTGGCGCTCCAATCGCATTCAAGACTCTGTCAGGTACTTTAAACGTGCAGGCCGCGTTGAATAAAGGTTCTGAACTGGATCTGAGCAGCGATGTGTCTCTGGACGGTTCAGCCACGCTAGAGTTAGTCTATTTGTAATGCAAAATCGGCCCGTAGCGTTTATTCGCTACGGGCTTTTGCCCCACGCTATTTCTCTACTCATTCCCGGGCCTAACAATCTACTTCAGATGGCGACTTAAAATTCCAAATGTATTATCGATTGCGCAACGCCAGATATTATCATGCCCGCGACATACAACATCGGTCGCAGTACCCCCTACGTTTATTATCGTTCCGTCCTCGCTGACACGACTAAGACTCAAATCAGAAATTTGCAAAGCCATATCGCCATAGACAAACAAATGTCGCCTGGTACTGCATACAGGAAATCCGAGGCTGAAGAACCCTTCCTACTCAAGGGCAATGGCGTCTTTACCACGATGCATTTTCCCCGCCGCATCAATCATGATGCTGTCGGCGTGAAATAATCCTAACGCTGCTTTGATGTCTAGCGAGGTAGACCATCTTCCATAATAGAGAAAAACTCCTCGCCGTTCTCCTCGAGCCTCCGCTTTTTTCTGACATCATGATTTTCCTTTTACAGATTTCATGTAGCTGCCGCCAAAAAAACTCACAGGCAATAACTTGTGAGCTTTCTCAAATTCAAGAATAAACCTACGGATATGCGTAAAACTTCACAGGCTACTCTAGTGTCTTCATTATCTTGAACAACCCATTGTTAGAGGTTATTCCTAGTTTGCGAAAAGCTGTGGCTTTCTGCGTGCTGATGGTTTTTATACTACGGTTGAACTTCTCGGCGATTTCCGTGATGGTCATGCCGTCGAGATAACAGCGGATCACCTCCTGCTCACGCGCCGACAGTAAAGCCAATTGCAGCACGTTAGTGTCACTGCTGATTAATTGAGGTGAATTGTCACTTTGCTGGATGCCATCGACTACTTTATAAGAAGCTTCTGCACTTAGGTAAATAGCTCCGGAAGCAACCACCCGGATAGCCTTGGCGAGGCATGTCAGATCCTCATCCTTGCCAATGAATCCGCGCGCTCCAACCCGCAGGGCCAGCGAGACAGTGGCAGGATCGTGGTGAGTTGAGAGCACCAGGATCCGGCAGGCAGGAAAGCGAACCCGCAAAGCGCGAATCAGTGAAACACCATCAAGCTCGTCGCGACCGAGAACGAAGTCCAGCAAAAGCACATCGACGGGCACTGTAGACATGCCGCGCATCAGTTCCCGGCTGTTTTTATATATCCCGACGATCTCTATGCCGGGGGCGTCGCCTAGGTGACTGGCAAGACCTTGGCGAACGACAGCATGGTCGTCGAGTAATGCAACACGTATAGACTTCATGGCGTTCAGACGTCACTCGGTATGGACCAGGTAACTCAAAGACTAAAATGAGAATAGTCAATACTGGCACCTGATCGAGAATTTTTAAGTACAAACACACAGTTCTGGAAAGTCGCACCCAGGCTTTTGTCGTGCACTATCGCGCGACGAGTCTCAGGAAATCAGCCTGCTCCAATGGAGGGGCCAGAGCCAATCCTTGTCCGGCGCTGCAACCTAGACGGTTGAGCATCTCGATGCTGGATGGGTCCTCAATACCCTCGGTCACCAGATTCAAGTTGAAGTAGCGGGCAAGGTTAACGATGCCGGAAATGATCTCGCTCGATTGTGGCGATTGCTCAGCAATTCCAGCTAACTTTCCGTCGACTTTCATCTCATCGAAGGGTATGTGCGTCAACAGAGCGAGCGTTGCGGCGCCGGCACCGAAGTCTCCGAGCGAAATCAGAAAACCCTTCGCTCGGAGTGCCATGATGGACGCTGACAACACCAGTTCGTTTCCAGGGGTGATTTGCTCAGTCAGCTCGATCTTCAATCGCCGGGCAGGCAAACCGGCCTTGTGCATCTTGATTGCCAACCGGGTAGCCAGTCCGGTGGCACACAGCGTGCGGGCCGAGGCATTTATAGCGATGGGAATATCTATACCCAGACGATCGAGCGTACCGAGGACTTCAATCACCGCTCTCTCTACATGACTGAACAGCAAGAGGCCTAACCCTAACTGGTCGACCATCGGGATCAGGATCAACGGGGGGATGTCGCCGTGGATTGGGTGTTGCCAGCGTATCAGCGCTTCGGCACCGATCACTTGACGACTGGCCAAGTTATATTGCGGCTGCAGCACCACACGCAGATTTTCACCCGACGTTATCACTGACACGACCTCGTCTTCGCTGATCAACAACTCAAATCTGTCAGATTGCGACAGCTGCGGTAGCAAGTGTTCGGCAGTAGCAAGCTTTTCGAGTACTTGTAGAAGCTGAGTGGGATGATTCTCGGCAACGATCTCAACCCGTATGCCCGATGCTCTGGCGAGTCGGGCATACGAGGCCAAGGCTATACTGGAAATACCTTTGACGATATCCGTACGGCCCTGCTCGATGGCAGCGGCCGACGAAGTCGCATCATCAAGCGCACAGGCCTTTATGGTCCAGACAATATGGGGAGCTCTGCGTACCCGGCCGTAGGCGTTAAGTTCACCGACCCAACACGGTAGCATCAGACTGTCGACATGATCAGCATGAATCTCGGCCATAACGATGTCCATAGGTTGCTTACGCAGGCGCAGCCTGCTCAGCGACTCAACGTGCTCGATATGGAAAAGACCACTACCGTTCAGGCGCTCTGTCATGCGTAACACATATTGTTCATCGTGGCTTAATACGACCAGATTGACTCGGGGGGGAGGCGTTAGAGTAAGGGGCGAGTTTTTCAACTTGACGATCGCTTCATGAGTGTACTGACAACTCATTTAAACAACGCCCGATCATTTCAGACTATAAGACTGCTCTTAAAAATAATGTGAGATGACAACTCTTATTCTTATCTCGCTCGTGGCGCGCGAGCAGTACAGTATAATTGACGGCCGCTCATGCCAACGGTAGGGTTTCGATCAAAAGCGTGAGGTCATTCACTGCTTTCCAGGAGGCATGGCCGTGAGAAAAAATGCAGAAAAATCCGACAGGTCGGCTGTTATCTTCAATATTGACTTTTTCCAAGCGAAGTACCAGGTGAAAGCACCATGAAGCGGAGAGCGGCGTTTTGGCCAGCGATTTTATTGGTCTGGTTACCGTCAGTTTTCTCCCATCCTCTGGATCTCACCCCTGAAGAACGCGCCTGGATTGCTGCAAACCCGGTCGTCCATGTGGCGGTCGAGCCTAACTGGAAGCCGATACAATATGTGGAGGACGGTCAGCTCATGGGACTGGCCACCGAGTACATAGACTTCATCGAACACAGCACAGGCCTTCGATTTGAGCCTGTGCCCGATTCGGGTCTCGGTCGGAGTAGGATAGAGAAGTTTCAGCGGGGCGAAGTAGATGTTCTTCCCGGGATCACGCCGATGTTTGCGCAGCAATCGATTATCGACGCAGCCCTCTTCACCAACACCTATTATACGGGCGCAACAATAGTTGTAACACGTAAAAACAGTCAGGCGGTGTTCGATCTACATCGACTAGACGGGCATATTGTTGCCGTCAAGAAGGGCAGCTCATATGAGAGCGCAATCAGAGCACTCTACCCAGCTGTCAAAATCCTTGGGACGAAAACGTCCGAAGATTCGCTTACTGCAGTCATTGACAAGCAGGCTGATGCGGCGCTAGACGTTGCACCTGTGCTGCTGCCTTTTTTACGTAGCAAATATGATGAGGAACTGTATGTATCCGGTGGGATAGCCCGTTTGCCAATGGAACTTTCCATGGCTGTACGACGTGATCTGCCCATCTTACGTGACATTATAGACAAGGTGCTAGCATCTCTGACCGCGGAGCAAATCGATGCGATGGTCCAGAACGAGCTCGAGTCGGCCAACAACTATGGCAGGCCGTCGCTAGACGTACTATTGCGCTATTACGGCCTCCAAATGGCACTGGTCTTGACTGGACTATTGTTGATCGCAGGATTTGCGGTTCACGCTAGGCAGCAACGGCGACTGGCCATGCGAAGCGAGAAAGAGAAAACTATGTTTCTGGCCGTCCTCAGCCATGAGATTCGCTCGCCGATGAATGCCATCCTCGCCTCCATGGAGTTGCTGATGCAGCGTCCCGAGCTGCCAGAAGAGTCTCTTCGTTTACTGGCGGTTGCTTCCAGCGGTGCGGAGAACTTGTTGTATTTGTTGGATGACGTTCTGGACATTTCCAAGCTCGAGGCCGGACGGCTTCAACTGGATCTGGGGCCCGTCGATATCATGGAGCTGACCCGCTCAGTTGTGGATTTGCTGGCGCTGAAAGCGAAGAACGGAGTTGAGCTTGAGCTGATACAAGAACACCCCATTGAACCCCATCTGATGCTGGATAGGTTTCGCGTTGAACAGGTGTTGCATAACCTCATCTCAAATGCGATCAAGTTCACGCCTGAAGGTGGCGTGACGATCAGTATACGGTTGGATCCCAGCCCTCCCCCGCTAAACCGGCATCAATTACAAATCCGCATAGTGGATACAGGTATCGGAATAGACGCCGACTCTCTTCAACGGCTTTTTCAACCATACACCCAAGCAAGCACGAATACTGCGCGCAAGTTTGGTGGCACCGGGCTTGGCTTGACCATCTGCAGGCAACTATTGGAATTGATGGGTGGTTCTATAGATCTCGAGAGCGAGCCTGGTAAAGGCTCTATCGCCTCAGTGCGGCTACCCTGTGATATTTACGTTCCGCCGCTCCACCTACAAGAACAGGGCCTATCCAGACAACAATTTGATGTGCCAGCGACGGAGCGTGTACTCAGGGTCTTGCTGGTAGAGGATATGCCTGCGAATCAAGCCGTCCTCCACGCCCAGCTCGAAGTCTTGGGCTACAGCCCGACACTCGCACCCGATGGGGAACAAGCCTTGTTTGCACTTGAGCAAAACACGTTTGACATTGTGTTATTAGACTGTGATCTCCCGAGCATTTCCGGTTATGAGGTGGCCCGCCAGTGGCGAGCCATAGAGTCGTCGCTCGCCCTTGTACCTACGCCAATCATGGCGATCTCCGCATCGACCGATGATGAACACACCACCACCTGCTTCGAAGCAGGCATGGACGGCGTACTGAAAAAACCCATCAAGCTGGGCAAGTTAAGAGATGCACTTCAACTCTGGACAGATTTGCCACTGGCACATATTGATGATGAGGCCGCATTCGTTACAGATGAACGAACAGCTTTCGCGCACCTTTGGAGCGACGTGCATGCGTTACGGGCCGCAGTTGAAATGGCTGACATGGAAGACGCGACTCATTACGCGCATCGATTGTTTGGTGCCTTCGCGATATTGAAACAACCCGATATGGCATCGTTGGCGAAATCAATGGAGGCCCGCCTCAAGGTCGGGGCCTTTAGCTCTGTACAGACGGATCTTCTCACATTGGAGCAGCTACTGGGGCAATATGCGTCATCCACAGGATCAGACAGAATTTCACCATGAGGGGATGATTGAACGCCTTTTAATCCCATTCCGATAGTCTGCACTCTGCACGACTACGTACAGTATTTGGCATCAATATATTTCTATGGGCAGATACGATGCCATCGAGTCCGATGCAGACGGAGCATTACAAAACTTTGCCTCAGGTGCTGATTGTAGGAGCAGTTGACGTTATCGGCTACAGCCCATCTTTCACCTACGAGGCGCAGTTCGTAGCGAACTTGAGTGCAGCTGCAATTGTACTGGCCACGCGACGGTTTGACGTCGTGCTGAACAGTATCTCGGCGGAGCGTACCGAGGGGCTAGCATTGCCGTCATTGCTGCTGGATCTTAGGCGGCAATGCATATTGTCGAATTTGCCTGTTGTCATATGGTACAACGCACAGGAGCAGAATTCCCTGGAATGGCATGCACGAGTAGCCGGACGTGCGGGTGTAAAAGTCCTGCTCTTCGACTTGGCTAGTGCAAATATCGATATGAATGTCGCCTGCGCGCTCTTGGAGAGCAGTCATGTCGGGCCAGGCCAGCACAGCAAAAATCAAGCGCCCAGCGCAGTTGAGCTGATGCGCGCCCTGATGGCCAATATCGACCTCAGAATAGTGCTGCAACCACAACTCAACCTGCAAACCGGCGAGATCGTAGGTGCCGAAGCGCTGGCGCGTTGGAACCATGTATCCAAAGGTAATATTGCGCCGGCAACCTTTGTGCCGTTGGCCCGCCAAGCCGGTGTGGAGCTACTGCTCTTCCACACAGTGCTGACTAGAGTGATTGCGCTGTTGAGCGATCTGCACCGTCAAGGTATTGCGGTGCCGATAGCGGTAAATGCATCAGCCTCGATATTATCCACGACTGGGATTGGTCAATCACTCGCGCGAAGGCTTCGAGAAGCAGACGTGCCCACTTCACTGCTGACGATCGAATTGACGGAAGATGTGCCAGTTCATGATTGGCTTGCCTTGTCGATGGAGTTGGGTTCTCTGCGCATGTGGGGCTTTCCGATTGCAATGGACGATTTTGGGTGTGGCTTTGCTTCGATAGACCTGTTGACTCAAATGCCATTTTCCAAACTCAAAATTGATGGCCGCTTCGTACAAGGTATGGCCGATGACTGCGGCTGTTGTGCGGCAGTCTGCGCGGCGATTTCGATAGGCCAGGCCATGGACCTGGATGTCATCGCCGAAGGGATTGAATCTTCGTCGCAGGTTGAGGCGTTGCTCAAGTACGGGTACCGCACGGGACAGGGCTTTGCCTTGTCGTTACCTCTGGAGGTGGACGAATTCATACGCGCGCTCGCCACCGGAGCCTGAGAGCTATTACGGCGACGACGTATTCGAGCAACTGCGCCTGACGCTCGAAGAGTGGCAGATCAGTGTCTCGCTACTACCCGCCGGTCGTACCCTTCCCTGTACACCGCAAGCCACCAGTCATCCCGGTATCGGCTCCAAAGCCCGGCAGTAATCCGCGAATCAGGCTGGGCAAGTAGGCTCACCATGGTTGAGGCCCTGGAGCAGGCGTTGGCTGTACAGGCTCGCCTTGCCATCGCGCCAGGTCAGGGTTAATACATATAGCGTGTCGAAATCATCACGCCTCCAATCCTCGGCGATCATCCCCTCCTCACCAAGGGCCTTGCCTGCTACGGCATTGATCAGTTCCGGGAGATAACCACGAGACCAGGCGGTGTAGACCGTCGCGTTGTGATATTTCTTGCGCAGTAGCTCGTCCGCCAGTTCGTCAGTGTCGTTTGCCCCAAAGTCGATATTTACCGACAGGCCAAGGCGGATGGCGCTGGGGCCGATAGTCATCAGCGGGCGAATATAGCTATAGCGTTGGTCCTGACGCCCCTCCTTAACATATCGCGAGGGGTTGGCAGCGAACACGTAGTCGGCTTTGCCGAAACGCTCAGGCAGCATTATAGCGAGGTCCAGGGCGCGATTGAGCCCTTGGCAGTTCAGCTGCCCCAATCCCTCGCTGAGTTTTTCGGCGTGGCGCACGAATACCAGAGTCTGGGTGCCGTCCGTCGGTTTGACCTGACGTTCACTCCCCACTAGGGATGGCTGCACGGTTATGGCGGCAAGTCCCAGGATCGGCACCACGTGACGAAGGGACAGAAAGACAAATTTAAGGCGGGGAGGTAATTTATCCAACTTGAATATCGCTTGATGTTTAATAAGACAACATACTTAAGCAAAGACCATCATAGGGTTCTATAGGACTACACCTAAATTATTCAGCTTGCTGCTTTGAACCAATGGCGACGAATAAACAAATCAGCGCGCACTCTGCTTAGGTGGAGCTAGTACTGCCATGTCGGCGCGGAACGCACAGGAATCAACGGCTCATCAAAACCGGTATAAGGTGTTCCGATAGGAACTGCCTCGCCCTCCTCATCCATAAGTCGACTATTACGCATCGGATGCCAGAGAGTAGGTTTTAATGCTGCCTTTAAGTGTCAACTGTGGCTGTAACTGTCATCGTCGCAATGCAGTACCGCCGCTATAGGAAATTCAATAGTAGTTACGACATGTAGTATGACCAAGGAATCTGCATTTTCAATGCGGCGGGCGAATGCTCTGCTGTACAACGTACCGAACGAAAAGTTTGGCTCCAGGTACGTGGAATCTTTCGTTGCTGCAATGAGCTGGATTCAATAGGAGGCGGAGAAAAGTTGGTGTGCCAATGAGCAGTACTACCTGCTAAGAACTGGAGCGCCTACCTCATTGGAGCGCATCGACGCGGAGACTTTTATCAACGCCGCTATAAACTGTGGAATACATGGTGAAATGAACCTGAACTTATCGCCCGTCGCAAGATTAGTGTAATCAGCAACCTGGAGTAAGTTCGGAATGAGCGGTCGCACCATCTACCTTTTCATGTGGGGATATCAAGGCGCTTGACTCGCATCTAACCGGAGTCAGCACAGGGATACTCCTGATCAGGAGCGACAATTGTAAACCTGTGAGTCAATTTTGCGCAGGGCTGTTTATTCCATGCATCACTGTGGCGAGGGAGCTTGCTCCCTCACCACAGATTATCGCTGGACAACTTCCCTGGGTTAGAAGCGGAAGGTAAAGCCCGCGTTGATCCCGTTGTTGTTACCGCAGTTGGACAGCAAACCGCTGTAGCTCAACGACACCAGCGTGTCCTGGGTCAGGGCCATTTCCGCACTGGCCTTGATGATCGCACCGTCGCGAGCCACCGGCACACTATTGACCGCAAAGGCGTTGTCGCTACCAGTGAATTTCAGCGAAGCCTCACGATCGGTATCACCGAACTGATGTGCCCAGCCCAACTCGCCACGCAAGGTCACCGCCGACGTGCTGCTGACCGGCAGTTGGGTGTGAGCCCTCAGACCCAGGGTGGAGAGCGTTGCATCCTGGCTTTGCTTGCTGGCATGCAGGGCCGCGGCGCCACCTTTCTCCTTGAACGAATCGCTCTGGTAGTTCAGGTAGGTCAGGTTGGCAAAGGGTTCGAACGCGGCCCACTGGGTATAACCGATCTCGGCGAACACTTGATCGGTGCGTGCGCTGTAGTCGGCTCGTTCATGGTCCGACTGGCTGGCGTAAACCACGCGCCGTGAGGTGTCCAGACGGTGCCAGGTGGTGGCACCGCCCAAGTGCAGGGCAATCGCATCGAAACGTTTGCCGCTGTAGATCGACAGGTGATAGTTGTCGCTGTCCGCCGAGGCCGACGACTCGCCATTGAGGTGGCTCTGGGTGTAGCCGGTGGCCGCACCCACGCGCCAGCCATCGCCTACATCCGTGTCCAGACCCAATAGCACGCCGCTGGTGGACGACGAATAGCCACTGGCATTGTTGTCACCGCTGACGTTATCGCGACCGCCCAGCAGTTGCACCCAGCCGCCGTTGTCGGTGGCCAGGATCTGCGCGCTGGAGTCCTGCGCCTGAGCCTGTTGCAGGCGGCCGTTGACGGCTTCGCGAATGTAACGGCTGTCGGCCATTTGCGCCGCCGCCACATCCGATTGCAGTTGCCCCGACAGTTGTTTGAACGCCTCCCGCGCCTGGGCTGCCGAGTCGGAAGCCAGCAGGCTTTCATACACCGGGCTGCCGGCGCCCAATGTTTCGGCCACTGTCGCCACTGCATGTTCATTACGCGTTTGCGCGACGCTGGCGAAGGTCGTCTGGTTGCGTGCTACCGCCAGGGTCAGTTGGTTCGGTTGGTAATTGAGCTGGGTACCGATGAACAGGTAATTGGGCGAGATCGCCGAAAACTGGCCATTGATGCCTTGGCTGGCGCTGAGGATGTTGAACTGCTGGCCCAGCAAGCTACGTGTCTCGGTGAAGGTCAACAGGTTGGGACTGTTTTCCAGGGACACCGTCACCGCACCACCGTTGAGTGTGGCGACACCGCTGCTCTGGATCTGGTCGCTCCGGCCATTGGGGCCCACTTCCACGGCGTACACCGAGCCCGGGTTGAACGTCACATCGCCGGTGTGCAGCGTGCCGATCGAATGACCTGGCGCCACACGGCCGCCAGTATTGACGGTCAAGGGCCCCACCGTACCGTTGCCGGCCAGTGTGCCGCCCAGGGTGGTTGTCACGCCGTTGTCCGCGTTCACGGTGCCTACGGCGCTGCCATCCACGGTCACGCCAGAGGTCAGCGAGCCATTGACCGACAGCTTGCCGCCGCGTACCCAGGTGCTGCCCGAATAGGTGTTCTGGCCTTCCAGCACCAGTTCACCGTCCCCCGACTTGGCCAGGCTACCGACATAGGTCGTGCCGGTGAGCAGGTCCTTGGCACGCGCCAGCATAGCCAACTCCCGCGCGTTGCCGATTTCATATTGGAACTGATCGTCAGCCGAGGCATTGGCCGGCAGGCCGTTGAGCCAGCCTTTTTGCTGTTTGGTGGCCGCCCAGGTTGCCTGCTCGGCAGCGTCTTCTAGCCGACGGGCGCGGATCGCCTCATCGGAAATCGGGTTAGCCCAGATGTCACGAGTACCGGTGGGTAAGGCCACCGCCACCGAATCGAGGAACTGCCCCGGCCCCTGCATGGCTTTTTGCAGGTTGGGCAAGCCCCAGCCACTGACCACTCCCGGTACCTGCGGCGTACCCCGCGCAGCGTCGTGCACCGGTTGCAGTTTGCCGTAGGTGCGGCCGCCGTACAGGGTACCCACGGGCGTGTCCAGACCGTCCGGCGCTTGCAGGCTGGAGGTGGTCAGCAACACATCGCGGGCCTGACTGGCGGTCATGTAAGGGAAGCGCTGAATCACCAGCGCCAACGCCCCGGAGACGCTCGGCGCGGCGGCCGAGGTGCCGTTGGCATTTGGGATAATTTCGCCTTCCGGCCCCGTGGATGGAATCCCCGAAACGCCCATCACACACCACCACTTCGACGTGCCGCAACGGTTGTAGACCTGAGCGCTGGTCTCGTCGTAACCGGTGATCGAAAGGAATTTGGTTTCGATATCGGGTTTGAAAAACGGCAGGTTGGCGTTGGTATCCGGGTTGGCCCCGTGGCTGTCGTTACCCGCAGAAATGATCTGAATGAACGTGTTTTGCCGTGCTGCGTCGGCCATCGCGTCCATCCAGGTTTTTTGCCCGGCGTGGGCCTTGTCCCAAAACGGGCGATAAGCGGCGGTCATGTCGCGCAAGTTGTCCGCCGCGCTGTCGCCGACATTGCCGAAGTGGTTCTCTACATCGTTGCGCGAGTTTTGCCCCCAACTCTGGTTGACGATCGACACATTCTTTGCGGCCAGGGCGTTGTAGCTGGCCATGAAGGCGTTGTAGTCGAGGTCATTGGAGCCTTGGTACCGATCGTTGTCGCTGCCACCTGTGTTGGCGACAAAGATATTCGCATCGAAGGCAATGCCGTGCATACCGGTGCCATTGCGGCTGGCCCCAAGCACGCCGGACATTTCCGTACCGTGGCCATCGTTGAACGCCGGGTCATATTCTCCTGAGATATTGAAATGTTCACCCTGCTGGAACTCGCCGCTGGGCACTTCAAGACGGTAGCGCGGATGGGTAGCGTAGTACTCGCCGGTAGAAGTCACCGTCTGCACCCGGTCCTGGCCCTGGGCATTCTTGCCCTGGAACTCAAAATGCTCGGCGAGGACCCCCGAGTCGAGCACGCCGACATTCACGCCCTTACCGGTGATGCCCAAGGCATAAGCATAGTATGCATTGGTGCGGTCCAGGCCAGAGTTAACCTGGGCTTCCGGAGTCTTCCAGGTTTGTGCGTTGGCGCTCCAGTCACGTGTAGCACCCGCCCAGGATTGACCTGCATTCAGTTGCCCGTTGAGGTTGCTGCTGACGCCCGGTTCTACATAGACATAGGGCTTGGCGGCGGGCAAATTGGAGATGATTGCCTTGGAAAAATCGAGAATATCGGTGGTGTAACGGCCGTTGTTGCTGAACAACCGGCTGCGGTATTTGTCCAGAGGCGAGTCGTAGTCCAACGGCCGCTTGGTATCACCAAGCATGGCGCTGATGGTCAGGTTTTCTGGTTGCAGTTCGTAGTTCTGCTTGAGGGCCGAGTCAAACTTGCCGGACTGGGCGGCAAAATCCTTGGCCGCTAAATCGACGATCTCCGCGTCTTTAAACCGCAGCCCCTTATATACGTCGGTTTTGGGGCCAAACGAGGCAACGGCTTTCCTGAACGCAGCTTCAAGCACCTGAGACGTATAGGGATTATTGGCTGCTGGCGCTTCTTGCGCAAAAGCCACGCCTGCCTCGCTCATCAACAAGGTAACAGCCCAAGTGATGGGTGTGAGCCTCCATTGTCGTGCTGTGAGTAGATGTTTTTTTATACGACTTGAATCATGATCTGAAATACTCATTATGCTCCCCTCGAACATGTAATTATTTCTAAATGCGTGTCATCGGTTTTTTATTTTTTATAGGCAGAAAGCAACTTGATCATTTCGGGATTCGAGCTCCGCATTAATATATTTATCACAGGCCAGCACTGCGACTTTTTTGTGCGGACAACCAAGAAGCAGGGCGCCACTTGGTAACTTCAATAGCGTTTTTATCGCTGCAACAGGGTTTGGCTTTAAATAAAATTCTGTGGTTATAATTCCCTCATCAAAGTGGTGCAGTAGGCCTTCTCAAGACAATACCGTGATACAAGTCGTTAAATATTTAGGAGTAGTCTGAAAAACGAAAAGCGAACGGATATTAGGGAGAGTACCTCAGCCGAAACCCTCTTCTTATTTGCAGTAAGAGCTGCCCTTCGAGGAACAGATTTAGGTCAACCTTGAACAGCTACACTTTAGCCTTGCTGCCCACAGGACGGCAAAATACCGGGACTTCCAGCCAAAAGTTTTCACGCACGTAGTCCACGCTTGCACTCATCCCCCCATCGAAGATCGCTGACTCCCTCACCCCGGTATCCGTTTTTTGGCTAGCTGCTAAGTAGCATCCAAGATCCCGGCGTCACCAAAAAACGATGTGACTCCGGAAAATGGTTGCCAGCAAGGGACACCTTGCCCCCCGAATCACGATTCCAGTACGACAAGAAATGCCAACACGTGCGGATACGGGAAATTGATCGCGGCGTTACCGATGATCTAGTGCTCACGTGTAACCCGCGGCACGAGGCTAACGCGGGCCTCGGAAAACTCGGTCTATGAACATCAATCGATGAACAGTTGCGATCATTTGAGGCGTACTGAATCAGTATTATTGAGCTACTGATCTGCTTATGAACATCTGACATCGCCCACTTGTTAAATGACGTATAGCGCCCGGGATTTGCTTGAGCAGGAAATGCGCTCGAGTGGCTAACGCACCTTGCCCTTTCAGATCAAACCGACCGGCCATGTACTTGGGGACAGTCAGTGCCAGCGCGACGACAGCCAACACCAGCGGTAAAAGCGAAACCCACAGCACTGTATTCCAGCCATAAGCCGACAGCAGCCCACTCGACGAAAAAGACCCGACCGCCATCACGCCGAACACGATGAAATCGTTGAGCGATTGAACGCGTGCTTTCTCTTCATGCCGATGGCATTTCCAGCACCAGTGCGGACGCGCCCAGCAATCCAAAATCCCACCAAGCCCCAGCAGGATCAGCGACCCGTCGAATTGCAGTCCCAGATTGGCCGAGGCATTGCTAATGCCTGCAGAGGTGCATGGCCAATTCCGAGCGGACACCCTCCTCCAAGCTCTTCAGCCGTCGGCATCGGCAGTCTGTTGGGGCAGTGTTGAGATCATGGTTCTTCATGGGTGTCGAGTACCTACAGCAAGGTCGTCATCACGGGTCAATGCGCGCAGCGGCGTGCTCACCTGCGATGCTCAATACCATGCGGAATTTGACGTCGCCGGACTTCATCCGTTGGTAGGCTTCATTGGCCTGTTCGAAGGGCATCACTTCGATCCTCGGGCGTACGTCAGCCAGCACGCTGAAATCCAGGGTCCTTTCGTTTTCGTAGGGCGAGCCGGTGATCGAACCCAGCAGGCTGCGCTCACCCACGACCAGGTGGCCGGTCGACACCGGCAACGGATCTTTGCCCGCTCCAAGCAGAACAAGACGGCCTTGTGGTGCGAGCCCGGCCATGAGCGCCGATACGGTAGCAGGGGCGCTGATCGTACTCACGATGGCCTGAGCGCCGCCCATTTCCTTGAGCTTCGTCGCCGCGTCTTCTTCATGGGTGTCGATGTAGACATGTGCTCCGAGGTTCAATGCGTCGTCGGCGATATCAGTGCCGCGCCCGATGGCAACCACGCGAAACCCCATCCGGCGCGCGTACTGCAGGGCCATATGCCCCAGGCCGCCAATACCAAAGATGGCAACCGTATCGCCCGCCTGCGCACCGCACTTCTTCAACGCATTGAACGTGGCGATGCCGGCGCAAAGCAACGGCGCGGCTTCCTCGGCAAGGAGTTCGTCAGGAATCGATACCAACCCGGAGGCTCGCGCCAGCATCATTTCGGCATAACCACCGTCGCAAGTAGCGCCGACAAAGGGCTGGTGTTGGCACAGCTGAAAGTGCCCCTGGCGGCACGGTACACATTCGCCGCAAGGCCCGCCCAGGCGGCCCACGCCCACACGCTGGCCGACTTTCCAGAGCGATGGAACGTGCTCGCCCAGCGCGGCGATGCGGCCGACCACTTCATGACCCGGCACACGCGGCGGCTGCAGTGCAGGGTCTGCCCCTTCGATGTCGCCAATATCGGCACCACAGATGCCGCAGGCCTCCACGGCAATCAGCACCTGCCCACTACCAGGGGCAGTTGTTGGACGGTTAACCAGCTCCAGAAAGCCCGGTCGGGTGACTTGCATGGCACGGTATGTAGCGTTCATAGCCCTCGGCTCCTGAAAAGATAAAAAAATGGAAAAGTGTCAGGCCGAAACAACAACGAGTGCCGTCTTGCCTTGCGATCTCAGGTCAACGCTTCGATGGATTCAACGCAGCCGCACTGGCATGTTCAGTCAACGCCTTCACGCCCAGGCCGGCGGCCTCGACGGCCCCGGCCAAATAGCCGGAAAACTGCGGCGACCACTCGCTGGCGATGCCTGTCAGGCATCCCTGCCAGGGTCCCGAAGTTGCCTTGGCCGAGGGCGCTCGGGCATGCTGGGCCGCGGCATTTACATCGACTGCAGTGGCCGTAAGCGGGTCTTGCGCCCAGTCCTTGATGGCTTCGGCCTTGAGCGTCGCCGCCAGAGGGCCAAACATCCGGACCAGTTGCGCACGGCAGTGCGTGCGCAATACCTCGTCGGAGACCCTGCTGCGTACACGCGCCGGCACGCCCAGGAAGCCAAACAGCGCTGCGCTGCCACCCGGCATGGAGGCGTCATGGATTTCACCCAGTGGCCCACGTGCACTGCGGCCTTCACCGGACAACCCCTGCTCTCGCCAGAACGGTGTGTCATAGATGGCGACATACTTGGCTTGAGGTGCCATCCACGTCGCCGTTTCACGCCACTGCAGGGCCAGCGATGCAGGCAAGGCCGGTTCGAATGCGATGGTGCTTTCGACCAGTCGAGGCGGCAGCGCCAGCAAGACATGCTCGGCCTGCCAGGCACTGACATGGCCTGCGGCGTTTTCGCTCTCAAGCTCGATACAGCCATGGTGTTTGCGAAGTCGGCGCACCGTGTGGCCGGTGATGATGTTTGCCGGGGCGAGCTTATCTCGCAGGGCTTCGGTCAAGCGCCCCATGCCACCGGCCAGGCGCATGGACGCGGGCGAGTTCACGTAGCCACGCATGCGCACAGCAGGCTCCTCGGGTGAGCGCTCCACCATCATGTCGCCCTCCTCGAACTGCTCAAACTGCTCCAGGCCCAAGGCCTCCACCAGCCGGCCAAGCTCGTGTTGGTAGCCAGGCCAGAACCAGGTAGGGCCCAGGTCGAAGCGGTCGATGCCGTCGATGTTCGCTGCAATGTGGGTAATGGCCTGGCCGGTGGCGTCGATGGACGCAATACGACCGCCGACGACTTCCCTCCCCTCCAGCAACACATAATCGGTGATGCCCTGGCGTTCCAGCAGGTAGGCGGCGTACAGGCCGCTCAAACCAGCGCCAACGATAGCAATGCGTACCGTGTGCATGCTCATTCCTCTGCCGCCACATCGGCCAGGTGGCCCGTTTTGAGGTACAGGGTGGCGCCTTGGTCGCCAGCGTAGAGGTTCGCAGACTCACCAGCAGGCAGGCGCACCCAACTGCCGCACTCGTATGCCTTTCCATCCAGCGTCACGTTGCCCGCCAGCACCAGCAGTTCAGCGCCATCAGGCCGCGTCTCGAAAATCGCGTCATGCGGTGCCAGACGTTGCAGACAGACCTGCTCCGTTTCATTACGGAACAGCGTGCAAACCTCGCGCCGGCCCTCCCGACGCCACGCGGCAGGGTCACGGGTATCAATGCGCACATGGCGCTGCTCGCGTCCCTGCATCTGCTGAAGCTTGACGAAAATGACAGCGCCCTCGGCGCTGGAGGGTTGATGGCTGGACCCGGGGGGATTGCGCAAATACCAGCCCGCCGGGTAGTCCCCACTCCCGTCGGAGAAGGTCCCCGACAACACGAGAATCTCCTCTCCCCCGGGATGGGGGTGGCGAGGGAAACGGGAGTCAGGGGCATACCGCACAAGGCTGGTGGCACGGGCTTGTTCCGCGCCCACGCGATCCAGCATCACGCGCTCGACGCCATCCTGGGGCGAAGCCACCCATTGACACTGCTGGGACGCCACGATGGCGCGGCGAGTGAAATCGGCATTGATCAGCATGAGGGTTATCCAAACGGGGACAAAGACACCGGCCAACCCGTCCGTGGGTGGGCGGTGCATATCGATAGGGCTTACTGACTGGGCAGTTGTTGATAGGCCTCGACGACGCGTGCCGAGTACGTCAGTGCAGCACCCGCGTTCAGGGCAATCGCCACACCGAGGGCTTCGGTGATTTCTTCAAGCGTGGCACCGTGCTCGACCGCCTTCTTGGTGTGAACGGAAATACACCCGTCGCAGCGCGTGGTCACAGCCACCGCCAATGCGATCAGCTCGTGGATCTTCGGTTCCAGATGCCCCGTCTTGACCGCCGAATTGTCGATCATCATCAGGCCGCGCATCACGTCCGGGCTTTGTTTAGCGTAGTCGCCCACGCGCTCCATCAGGGCGTCGCGGTAGCCATTCCAGTCTTGCATCATGGTCTTTCTCCAAAAACAGATTGAAGCCAGGTGTGGGGTCTCGCCTGGCAAAGAACTCAGTGCGTCAGCGGCGCAGGTCAGTTACGGCCAGCCATGACACCGCCATCGACGTCCCAGACGGCGCCAGTAACCCAGCCCGCCTTGTCCGAGAGGAGGAAGGCAACCACTTCGGCGACATCCTGAGGCGTGCCCACACGGCCAATCGGGTGGAAGCTGTTGAAGCCTTGCAGCGCACTGTGCACTTCGGCTTTTGGAATGAAGCCTTCGTAGATAGGGGTCTGCACCACGGCAGGCGACACCGCGTTAACACGGATGTTCTTGCTGCCCAGTTCCATCGCCAGGTGCTGGGTCAGCGAGTGCAGGCCCGCCTTGGCCATCGAGTAGGCCGACGACGGTGTGGCCGCGATCGCCTGCTTGCCCCACATCGAACCAATGTTCACGATCGCGCCCGGGCGGTTCTTGGCGACCAGGTTGGCGGCAACCTTTTGCGTGATGAAGAAGGTCGCTTTGTTGATCGACATGTACTGGGCGTAATCGGCTTCCGAATGCTCCAGGAATGGCTTGGGGAAGAACACGCCAGCGGCGTTGACCAGCAGGTCGATATCCGAATGCTGCTCGTCCAGGGTTTTGATCAGCGAAGCGACGGCGGCGTCGTCGGACAGGTCGGCGGTCAGCGCCCATACCTGGCCCAGTTCAGCTAATTCCTGGCGGGCTGCTTCGGTTTTCTCCGGGCGGTTGCCCACGATAACCACGCTGCCGCCCTCGGCCAGTACGGTGCGCGCCGTCTGCAGGCCCATGCCGCTGGTGCCACCGACGACCAACAGCTTCTTGCCCTTGAATTGATTGCTCATCTTGAAAATCTCTCTGTGCGCCCGCCGCCAGGCAGGACTTGAATGGAAGAAAAACTATTGTTTCCAATGGCACTCGCATGCCTATGCGCTCACCCATCAAACAGATCAACAGTCGGCATGGAGGCGATTTTTCTCCTCTTCCGGCCCGCAGACAAACGAGATAAAGTGTCAGCCCCAGAAAGAAAAACTTTATCGATATGAAATCGCCCGTCCATCTCAACGCCCTGCGTGCTTTCGAGGCCAGCGCCCGCCATCAGAGCTTTTCTTCGGCGGCGGTCGAACTCAATGTCACACCCGCCGCTGTCGGTCAGTTGGTCCGTACGCTGGAAGACTGGCTGGGTAGCCCGCTGTTTGTGCGCGGTAGCAGCGGTCGGGCACGGCTTGTACCTACTGAGGCGGCTGAGCGTGCATTGCCAGACATCCGGGCAGGTTTCGACAGGCTGGCGTTGGGGATGGAACGACTTAGCGAAGGCTCGATCAGCGGCGTACTGACCGTGGCCGTCAGCCCGGCTTTTGCCGCCAAATGGCTGTTGCCTCGCATCGACCGCTTTCAGGCGGTGTGCCCCGAAACAGACGTGCGTCTGGATACCAACCTTAAACCGGTGGATTTCGTCGCCCAGCGGATCGATATCGGCGTGCGTTATGGCACGGGGCGTTGGCCAGGGCTGACCGCCGAGAAGCTGATGGACGAAGAGGTGTATCCGGTGTGCTCGCCACAACTGTTGCGCGAGCATTCGCGTTTGCAAAAAACCAGTGACCTGGCACAGGAGACGTTGATTCACGACCTTTCGATGGATAGCCATAGCGGTTTTCCGAGCTGGGAAACCTGGATGCAGAAAGCCGGATCGAAGGACACCCTCTCCCTGCGAGGCATGCAAATCAACAATTCTGCCGCCGTGTTGCAGGCTGCGGTTGAGGGGCACGGCGTCGCACTTGCACGCAGCGTCATGGCCCACGACGACCTGGCAAGCGGACGGTTGGTGCGGTTGTTTCCAGACATCAGTGTTGCATCGGAGCTGGCCTACTACGTCGTTTATCGACCTGAGTGTGCGAGCTTGCCCAAGTTGGCGACATTTCGGGACTGGTTGTTGGCAGAAGCACTGCAGACGGTAAAGCGTGAGATCAGCGCCCACTAGGCTGTACTACTCGCGATTCCTCAACGACGACGCTACCAGCAAATCCCGCGTATAGGCATGCTCCGGTGCGTCGAACAATTGCTCGGTACTCCCCGCCTCCACCACCACGCCATCCTTCACCACGATCAAGTCGTGAGCCAACGCCCTTACCACCGCCAGGTCGTGGCTGATAAACAAGTAGGTCAGCCCATGCTCCTCCTGCAACCTGCGCAGCAAACTCACCACCTGCTTTTGCACAGTGCGGTCGAGAGCTGAGGTGGGTTCGTCGAGCAATATCAAATCCGGCTTGATCACCAGTGCGCGGGCGATTGCGATGCGTTGGCGCTGGCCGCCGGAGAATTCGTGGGGGAAGCGATGGCGCGTATCGGGGTCGAGTCCGACGTCGCGCAACACGGCAATCACTTGAGCTTCGCGCGCGCAAGCATTGAGGTCCGTGTGTACGCGCAGGCCTTCTTCGATGATTTGCTGCACGCTCATGCGCGGACTGAGGCTGCCGAACGGGTCTTGAAACACCACCTGTAGTTTGCGCCGCCAGGGACGCAGGGCCTTGCCTTTGAGTGCGTCGAGGGCCTGGCCCTGGAAGCGAATGCTGCCTTGGGCGTCGATCAACCGCAGGATCGCCTGGCCAAGGGTGGATTTGCCCGAGCCGGATTCGCCAACAATGCCCAAGGTTTTGCCACGTTGCAGGCGCAGGTCGATGCCGTCCACCGCCTTGATCGGCGGTTTGCGCCGCAGCAGGCCGCCTTGCGGGAACCAGACCTTGAGGTTGTCCACTTCCAGCAGGTTGTCCGCCGTCTCACGCACCACCGCCCTGCCCTCGGGCTCGGCCTCGAGCAACTGCCGGCTGTAGGCGTGCTGCGGCGCGGCAAACAGTGCCTGGCAGTCGGCCTGTTCGACGATCTGGCCGGCGCGCATCACCGCCACGCGCTGGGCGATGCTGCGCACCACGTTGAGGTCGTGGCTGATCAACAGCAGCGCCATGCCCAGGCGTTGCTGCAGGTCTTTTAGCAGCGCAAGAATGCGTCGCTGCACGGTCACGTCCAGGGCCGTGGTGGGCTCGTCGGCGATCAACAGCAGCGGTTCGCAAGCCAGGGCCATGGCGATCATCACCCGCTGGCGCTGCCCCCCGGAGAGCTGATGCGGGTACGCCGCAAGGCGCTGGCGCGGCTGCTGGATGCCCACCAGTTCGAGCAACTCCAACACGCGCTCACGCGCCGCCGCACCGCCCAGGCCTTTGTGCAGCAGCAGGGTTTCG
This sequence comes from Pseudomonas sp. E6002, assembly GCF_013385565.1. Taxonomy (NCBI): domain Bacteria; kingdom Pseudomonadati; phylum Pseudomonadota; class Gammaproteobacteria; order Pseudomonadales; family Pseudomonadaceae; genus Pseudomonas; species Pseudomonas sp. E6002. The sequence continues at coordinate 90,921 of NZ_JACAPT010000031.1, forward strand.
GACAGCTGCCGTTCGACGCTGTACAGCGGGTTGAGCGAGGTCATCGGCTCCTGAAAGATCATCGCGATGCGATCGCCGCGAATCTGCCTTAAACGCTCCGGCCGCGCGCCGAGCAGCTCTTCGCCCTGGTAGCGAATACTGCCCTGGGTACGCGTGGTGTGGGGCGGCAGCAATTGCAGGATCGAGTGGGCGGTCACCGATTTGCCGGAGCCCGACTCGCCCACCAGCGCCAGGCACTCGCCCGGGTGAATATCCAGGTCGATGCCACGCACCGCTTTGTGCCCGTCGAACGCCACTTTCAGGTTACGAATTTCAATCAACGCGTCAGTCACGGCACAGCTCGCTTATCAGGATCGGGGGTCGAAGGCGTCGCGGCAGGCTTCGCCGATAAACACCAACAGGGACAGGATCAACGCCAACGCAAAAAACGCGGTCAGCGCCAGCCACGGGGCTTGCAGGTTGTTTTTCCCCTGGCCGATCAATTCACCCAGGGACGCACTGCCCGTGGGCATGCCGAAGCCAAGAAAATCCAGGGCGGTGAGGGTCGAAATGGCCCCGGTCAAAATGAACGGCAAGTAGGTCAAGGTGGCAGTCAGCGCGTTGGGCAGAATGTGCCGCAACATCACCTGAACATCGCCCACACCCAGGGCTCGCGCGGCCTTCACGTACTCCAGGTTGCGCCCGCGCAGGAACTCGGCGCGCACCACATCCACCAGGGTCAGCCAGGAAAACAGCGCCATGATCCCCAGCAGCCACCAGAAACCCGGTTCGACAAACCCGGACAAGATGATCAGCAAGTACAGGACCGGTAGCCCCGACCAGATCTCGATCAGGCGCTGCCCCAACAGGTCGACCCAACCGGCGTAATAGCCTTGCAGCGCGCCGGCGGCGACCCCGATCAAAGTGCTCACCACGGTCAGCGCCAAGGCAAATAACAGCGATACCCGGGTGCCGAAAATCACCCGCGCCAATACATCCCGGGCTTGATCATCGGTGCCCAGCCAGTTGCTCGCGCTGGGCGGCGCCGGCGAAGGGGTCGTGAGGTCGTAGTTGACCGTGTCGTAGCTGAACGGAATAGGCGCAAACAGCATCCAGCCGCCCTGCCCTTCAATCAGTTCATGCACGTAAGGGTCACGGTAATCCGGCTGAAACGGCAACGTGCCGCCGAAATCCTGCTCGGTGTAGCGCTCGAAGGCCGGGAAATACAGTGAGCCCTGGTACGCCATCACCAGTGGCTTGTCGTTGGCCAGCAGTTCGGCACCCAGACATACGGCGAACAGCGCCAGGAACATCCACAGCGACCACCAGCCGCGGCGATTGCGCTTGAAGTGCAGCCAGCGGCGACGAGTAATCGGAGTAAAAACCGGCATCAATGCGACCTCGCGGAAAAATCCAGCCGGGGGTCCAGCAGGCGGTAGCACAGGTCGCCCAGCAACTTGATGACCAACCCGACCAGGGTAAAGATAAACAGCGTGCCGAAGACCACGGGATAGTCCCGTGCCACTGCCGCTTCGTAGCTCAGGCGACCGAGGCCGTCGAGGGAGAAAATCACTTCAATCAGCAACGAGCCGCCGAACAACATCGCGGTGAGCGCCTGGGGCAGGCCAACCACGATCAGCAGCATGGCGTTGCGAAACACGTGTTTGTACAGCACCTGTTTTTCGCTGAAACCCTTGGCCCGCGCGGTCACTACGTACTGGCGGCTGATCTCGTCGAGGAAGCTGTTTTTGGTGAGAATGGTCAGTGTGGCAAAGCCGCCAATCACCAGCGCCGATACCGGCAAGACAAGGTGCCAGAAGTAGTCCACGACCTTGCCCGCCCATGACAGGCTGGCAAAGTTCTCCGAGACCAGGCCGCGCACCGGAAACCAGTTCAACAGGCTACCGCCGCCGAATACCACGATCAGCAGCAAGGCGAACAGGAACGCCGGCATGGCGTGGCCGATAATGACCGCCGCACTGCTCCACACATCGAAGCGGCTGCCATGGCGCACGGCCTTGCGGATGCCCAGCGGGATCGACACAAGGTAACTGATCAGCGTGGCCCAGAAGCCCAGGGACAAAGTCACCGGCAGTTTTTGCAGGATCAGGTCGGTGACCTTGGCGCCGCGAAAGAAGCTATCGCCAAAATCCAGCCGCGCGTAGCTGCTGAGCATCAACCACAGCCGCGCGCCAAGGGGCTTGTCGAAGCCGTATTGGCGCTCGATATCGGCCACCAGCGCGGGGTCCAGGCCACGAGTTGTGCGCGATTCAGTGCTGCCGGTTTCCACCCGTGTGCCGGCCACCGACGCTTGGCTGCCGATGCCTTGCAAGCGCGCGATGGCTTGCTCAACCGGGCCACCCGGGGCGGCTTGCACGATAAAAAAGTTGACCAGCAGGATGCACACCAGCGTCGGCACGATCAGCAATAAACGGCGCGCGCTATAGGCCAGCATGTTGGGAAGCCTCAGTCAGTTGACGCATCTGTGCGGTGGTCAGCGGTGTCGGGCTCACTTCCCACCAGGTGTCGATGCCCACGTCATTGAGCGGCGCTGTGCGGGGCCGACCAAAACGGTTCCACCACAGCGAGGACGAGCCCGGCGGGTAATAGTTGGGAATCCAGTAGAAGCCCCACTGCAACACGCGGTCGAGGGCATGGGCGTAGCGCACCATGGTCGGGCGGTCGTTGGCGCGGACAAGGCCATCGATCAAGGCGTCCACCGCCGGGTTGCGCAGTGCCATGTAATTGTTGGAGCCAGGGTCATCGGCACTCTCGGAACCGAAGTAGTTGGTCAGCTCGCGGCCCGGCGATGGGCTGACCGGGTAGCCGTTGACGATCATGTCGTAGTCCCGTGCGCGCACGCGGTTGGCGTATTGGGCTGAGTCGATCATGCGGATCGTGAAGCCGATGCCGATCTGCGCCAGGTTGCGTTTGTAGGGCAGCAGCAAACGCTCGAAGCCTTTCTGGGCATTCAGGAAGGTGAACTGCAACGGCGTGCCCTCGGCGTTAACCAACTGGTCGCCGCGCGGGGTCCAGCCCGCCTCGGCCAGTAACTTCAGCGCTTGCGCCTGCTGCGGCCGAATGCGCCCGCTGCCATCGGTGCGCGGCGGCTGGTAGACCTGGGTGAACACCTCCTCCGGCACTTGCCCGCGCCAGGGTTCCAGAATGGCCAGCTCCTGGGCATCCGGCAGCTGGGTGGCCGCCAATGCGCTGCGGGAAAAGAAGCTGCGCTGGCGCAGGTACAGGCTGTGCATCATCTGCCGGTTGCTCCAGTCGAAATCCCACAACAGGCTCAGCGCCTCGCGCACGCGGCGGTCCTGGAACTGCGGTTTTTGCAGGTTGAACACAAAACCCTGGGTGCCCTGCACGGCATTCGGCGCCAGTTGTTCACGTTGCAGACGACCGTCGCGCAAAGCCTCGCCGTCGTAGCCCACCGAATAACTGGTGGCGGAAAATTCGCGATTGAAGTCGTAACCCTGGGCTTGCAGGATCTGGCGCGACACGTCGCCGTCGGCAAAAAATTCAAGCCGCAGGGTGTCGAAGTTGTACTGCCCCTGCGTCACCGGCAGGTCTCGCCCCCACCAGTCCTTGACCCGTTCGAAGGTGACACTGCGGCCGTTGTCCACGCTGCTGATACGGTACGGGCCGCTGCCCACCGGCGGTTCAAAGCCGCCGCCGTTGGCGAAATTGCGCCCCTGCCACCAATGTTCCGGCAGCACCGGCAGTGAAGCGAGGTCCAGGGGCAAGGTGCGATTGTCGGCGCTTTTGAAGGTGAACCGCACTTGGGTCGGCGATTCCACCAGCACCTGGTCCACATCGGCAAAGCTTTGGCGATACGCCAGGCTGCCTTCGGTGGTGAACAGCTTGAAGGTGTAGGCCACGTCCTGCGCGGTGATGGGCGTGCCATCGGCAAACCGCGCCTTGGGATTGAGGTAGAAACGCAGCCATGAATGGTCATCTGCCAGCTCCATGCCTTGCGCGACCAACCCGTACACGGTGTACGGCTCATCCTGCGAACGGTACGCCAACGGGCTGTAGAGCCAACCCTGGATCTGGGTGATGCCGGTGCCTTTGTCGACATACGGGATCAGGTGATCAAACGCCCCGCCTTCCATGGACGAGCGACGAAAACTGCCGCCCTTGGGCGCGTTCGGGTTGACGTAATCCAGGTGTTTGAAGTTGGCCGGGTACTTGGGCGCTTCGCCGTATACCGTCAAAGCGTGCGTCGGTTGAGCGAGCAGTGACGGGACCCAAAGCCCCGTCAGCAGTGCCCACACCATGAAGCGAAACAGGCTCACAAACTCAACTCCTTTTCCAAAAACACTGAAGGCTCACTTATGCAGGGTTGTGCGTCGACGCCAGGGTTTTTATAGAGCACCGGTTAGACCGTTAGCGCATGTGCTTATGCGCTACTTGCCGAAGTGGTAACTCACGTCCAGCCAGACCTGGCGGCCATAGGGGTCGTAGTTGCCGCTGGGGTAATACGGCCAGCCGGCGGAGTCATCGTGCTTGACCTGATTGAGCAGGTTGTTGACGGTCAGGCCGACACTCGCCTGCTCGTTCACCTGGTAACGGGCGCTGGCGTTGAAGGTGGTCCAGGGCGACAGGCGCCCATCGCCGGCGCCATTGGTCACGCTGCCGTAGCGAATGCCGGTCAGCGTGGTGGTGAGGTGCTGGTAGTCCCAGGTCAGGCTCGCGTTGACCTTGCTGCGCCAGTCGTGGTTGTCGGTGCTGGAGCGCAGGTTCTGGGTTTGCGCATCGTCCGATTCCTTGAGGTAGTGGGACAGCACCAGGCTGTAGCCAATCGCCGAACTGAACGCGCCGTACTGGCCTGCGCCCCAGCGAATATTACTCTTGAGGTCCAGGCCGCTGACCCGCTCGCTGGCGGCGTTGATCGCATTGACCTGCACCCGTTGCAGCACGTTCGGGTCCACTGCCGCCGTGCTGGCATTGCGCTGGATGCGTGCCAGGACGTCGGCGCAAGTGGTCGCATCAAGCTGGCCGTTGCGGCACTGGTTTTCCTGTTGCAGCAAGCGGTTGATGTCGACGGTGGTCAACAGGTCCTTGATTTCGACGCGCCAGAAGTCGGCGGAGAAATCAAACTGATGCGAAGGCGACCAGACAAAGCCGTACGTCCAGGACTTGCCACGCTCGGAGGCGAGGTCCGAATTACCGGTCTGGGTGTAATCCACGCGGCCTCGGTCACACGCCCCCTCTACGCCCTTGCTGCAACCGTAATAGTCGATCTGGTCAGGCGTGTAGCCATTGGTCGCGGCCTGGTAGAGGTAGTTGAGGTCGGGTGCGCGAAAGCTGGTGCCGTAGCTACCACGAAACAGCAGGCTGGTCACCGGGCGCCATTCCAGGCCCAGGTTGTAGGTTTTTTGTTGCTCGGTGCGGCCACTGAATTTGTATTGGTCCCAGCGCCCGGCCGCCGAGGCGAGCAAGGTGTCGGTGACGGGAATGCTCAGCTCGCCACCCGCGGCGTAGCGGTCACGCGAACCGCCTGAATTGGAGGCCGGCGTGGTGTTGTAAAACGTGCCGTCATTGAGTTGGTCGTCGACATCGACGCTGTAGGATTGCCGCCCCACTTCGGTCACACCGGCAAAGCCCACCGGCCCGGCGGGCAGCTCGAACAGGTCGCCGTTGATGTTGGCGCTGAAGGTTTGGGAAACCGATTTACTCTTCTGCACCAGGTTGCCGCGAAACTGATCCCACTGCTCCGGAGTCAGCGGCTGGTCCAGCCGCGAAGGGTCTGGCGCGAAGACCGGGTGCCCGTCCTGCGTGCCCAGTTGCGGCCCGAGGTAGTAATCGCGGATGCCGCTCAAAGGCGTGTAGCGGGTGGTGCGGTCGCTGGTGTACTCGGAGCGGTTCGCCGCAATCTGATAACCCCAATCACTGTTGGTGAACTTGTCTTCCAGGCCCAGGGTGCCGGTCCAGGACACTTCGCGCCATTTGCTGTTGTTGCTGGTCTTGCCACCGATTTCCTCGCTGGAAAAGTTGCGTGACCAGCGCTCCAGGTTACCGGTGTTGCGGTTGATAAAGTCCGGCGAGGTGAAGCTTGGGCCGCGCGTGTTGTTCTGCGTGTGATCAAAGCCAAACATCAAGTCGGCGAACACTTTGCCGGTGTCGCTGAAGTGCCAGGTGCCGCGCGTGTAGCCGTCATAGTTTTCCTTTTGCGCCTGCAAGGTCCAGTAGTCGTTGTAGTACTGGTTGGTGGTGCAGCGGGTGCTGCTGCCACCGAGCTTGCCGTTGTAGATACCGCCATAGGCGCCGCAGCCGGGGCCGAGGTAGGCGCCGCTGTCGAGGTTACGGCGGTAGCCCACATCCTTGGCCGGGCCGTCGCTCATAAAGCCGCGCTGGTTGGCCCAGATCGGTTGGCGCTGGGTCAGCTCCAGGCCGAATACCCCGTCAAAATCGCCCCAGGTGTCGCCGCCGCTGATCTGCAGGCGCTGGTTGTCGCCGCCGCCACGCTCGGCGGCGCCACCACGCAGATTGACGTCCACGCCGCTGATTTTGTCTTTGAGGATGATGTTCACCACCCCGGCAATCGCGTCGGAGCCATACACCGCCGAGGCGCCGCTGCTGAGGATCTCGATACGCTCGATCATCACCGCCGGGATGTTCGCAAGGTTGGTGAAGTTGACCGCGCCGTCGTACGCCGTGGGGTAGTCGGCCACGCGCCTGCCGTTGATCAGCACCAGTGTGTGGTTCGGCCCCAGCCCTCGCAGGTTGAGGGCACTGGCGGCCGGCTGGAAGGTGTTGCCGTAGTCTTCGCCCTGGGTCATGCCGGTGTTCTGGGTTTGCGAAGCGATGGCGTCGTAGACGTTTTTGTAGCCCCTGCGGGTGACTTCGTCAGCGGTGATGACCGTGACCGGCGACGGCCCTTCAACCTGGGCACGGGCAATGCGTGACCCCGTGACCACGACCTTTTCCAACGCCACATCACCCGGGACTTTCGCCGCCGTGGGCGCAGCCTTGACCGCCGCTGCAGGTGGCTTGGCCGCCCGGCGCAGGGTCCAACCGCCGTCGCCACTGGGCACGGCGTCGAGGGCTGCACCGTGTAGTGCCTGTCGCAGCGCTTGCTCGGTGGTGAAGGTGCCCCGCACCGGCGCGCTGGTCAGGCCTTGCACAAGGTCTTGCTGGAAGGAAATGATCTGCCCGCTGCTGCGTGACAGGGTCAACAGCGCTTGGTCGAGGGGGCCGCTGGCGATATCAAAATCAAAAGTCTGGGCGGTCGATATCGCAGACAGCGGCTGTGCCAGCACCGCCGTGCCATGTCCCGCCAAAGTCAGGCCAATCGTCAGAGACAGTGCCGCCAGAGATGCGCTACTGAGAGGTTTGAGTTGCATGGTTGAGGTTCCCATCATTGATATGCCGTTGATGGGTTGAACAACAGATCGGGTTTTTTTATAGGCGGCCGTTAGGCTAAAAAAGCATGGGTTTATAACGGCCCGAAACAACACTCCCAGGCAGATACACCCTGGCCTGTATTGGGTTGTGCAACAGTGGCGGGGGTTTTATAGGGCTGGGAAAATTATTTTTATCGGCGCTCGATACTGACCCAATAAGGGCTGTGATAATCGATCTGCACCGGCAAGGATTTGGCCAGCAATTGCAGGGCGCCCTGGCTGTCGTCCAGCGGGAAAATCCCGCTCAGCCTCAGGCTCGCCGCCTCGGGGCTGACGCGGATGATGCCGCGCCGGTAGTCACGCAGGGCTTGCACCACTTCACCCAATGAGCGGTCACGCACTTCCAGCAAGCCTTGGGTCCACGAGGCCTCGCCGCCGCTGGCGGTTTCCAGGTCGAGGATGCCGTGGGCATTGAACGTGGCTTTCTGGCCGGCACTGATCACCTGCACAGCGCCGTCGCGCGTGGTGATTTCCACTTGGGAATGCAGCATCGTGATTTGGGTTCGATCCTCGCCCTGCTGTACCAGAAACCGCGTACCCAACGCGCGCATGCGGCCGTGTTCGGTCTCGACGATAAACGGTCTGAGACTGTCCTTGAAAACGTCGACCAGCAGCTTGCCGTCGAGCAACTGCAACAGCCGTTGCCGAGCATCGAAATGCGTCAGCACCTTGCTGCGCGCATCCAGGGTCAATGCACTGCCATCCTCCAGCGTGAGGTTCAGGCGCTCGCCCGTACCGGTGCGCAAGGCGCCCAACGGCAACCAGCTGTCGGACAGCCGCGTGATCAGACTTCCAAACGACACAACGCCAACCAGCGCCAGGGTATTGCGCAAGAAGCGCCGGCGGCCCGACGGTGCGTTGAGGGTGTGCAACAGGCTGTCGCGGGGCATGCGGCGCAGTTCGTCATTGTTCAGCACGGCCGGAACGCCGCCCATCATGTTGAAGATTTCGGCACGCCGTGGGTCGCCCTCACTCCAGCGACGGAACGCCTGGTGCTCCTGAGCACTGGCGTGCCCGGATTGCAGCAACGCCATCCACTGCGCCGCCTCGTCGATGATCGCCTCATCCGGCGCGCTGTGGCTCATGGCTGTGTCATCGCCAGGTAGCAGCGCTTGAACGCATCGGCCATGTATTGCTGAACCCGGCTGACCGAGACCTGCAGGCGCTCGGCAATCTGCGCATAGGTCAAACCGTCCAGCTGGTGATACAAAAACGCCGCCTTGGCCTTGGCCGACAAACCGTCGAGCAAGCGGTCGACTTCCAGCAGCGTCTCGATCAACAGCAAACGCTCCTCGGGCGACGGGTGCACCATCATCGGCGCCTGGGCCAATGCTTCCAGGTAGGCACGTTCCAGGTCCTGGCGACGCCAGCCCTCATACATCAGGCGCCGCGCGATGGTGGTCAGCAACGCCCGCGGCTCGCGGATTTGCGAAGGGTCGGGCAATGCCAGTACCCGCAGGAAGGTCTCCGATGCAATGTCCTGAGCCCCATGGGCACAACCCATGGCCCGGCTTACCCGCGTGCAAAGCCAACTGTAGTCACTTTTGAACATCTGCCCAATCAGACCGAAATGTGGGTTCTGATTCACACCCATTGCATGCTCCATGCGAATAAAGGCCATTCAGCCTGGCGGTTGATGAGCAATGGAAAGCCATCGCTGGAGGCGGACTTTGCATGAGGGGAGCATAGGTTAGGAAAGAATAAAAAATAACAATAGCCTGTCAAATTGGCATATGCAGAAAAATCAGATACGGGGCAGCGCCCTGGCTGTCAGGTCAGTGCGAAGACACATAGACAGAAGGCTGCACCGGCGCTGGCAGCGAATAGGTTGCTTTCATCCATTCGACTTCAGCATGGGGTGTGCGGCCGAAGTAGCGCTTGAACTCTCGGCTGAACTGCGATGCGCTTTCATAGCCCACGTTAAAAGCCGCAGATGAGGCCGACATGTCGTCGCGGAGCATCAACAACCTTGCCTGGTGCAGACGAGTCGATTTCAGGTACTGCATGGGTGAGGAGTCGGTGACTGTTCGAAAGTGCAGATGAAAGCTGGGTACGCTCATACTTGCCTCCTGGGCCAGGCACTCGACGTCCAGCCGCTCCTGGTAACAGCTGTGTATCTTGCGAATGGCGCGGGTCACCTTTGCGAAATGGCCTTGCTTGCCAAGGGCCGCCCGCATGGACCCTCCTTGTTCACCTGCGATGATCCGGTAGTAAATCTCGCGCACCAGCGAGGGGCCGAGGATCGGGCCATCGACCGGATGGCTCATCGCTTCGAGAAAGCGCAGTGTGGACTCGCGCAACATCTCGTCCATCGGCGAGGAATACATGCCTTTGGGACGTTCGTGGGTCGGACCGGATTTTTCGTCAATTTCCAGGATCAGTTCGCCAGCGAGTTTGAAATCCAGGCGCATGTATACCGCCAGCATCGGTTCCTCTTCGCTGGCGTCGGTTTCCATGGTGAAAGGCACTGGCACAGACACCACCAGGTAGTGCTGGGCGTCGTAAAGGTAGACCTCATCGCCCAGATAGCCGAGCTTGCGCCCCTGGCACAGGATGACGATGCCAGGCTCGTAGAGCACTGGCGTGCGGGTCAGCGGGCGATTGGAGCGCAGAAAGCGTATGTCTTCCAGTGCGCTCAGATTGTAGCCCTCCAGGGGGGCCAACTGCTCCATCAGTTGGACCATGCGCCGGGTTCGCGCGGCAAAATGATTCATAGGCCCCTCTTGCGGTTTCACGAAGCGTGACCATCCGTAGAGCGTGTCAGTGCTTCCCATTGGTCGATGTCTCGCAGGGATTGCGTCAGCTTTTCGCGCACAAAGCCTATGGCATCGCTGCCGAGCAGCAGGTGGGCCGGTGGGTTGTCGCTGGCGATCAACTGCAGCATGGCTTGCGCGGCTTTTTGCGGGTCTCCCAGTTGGTGGCCGCTTTTCGCTTCGCGCGCCTGGCGTACCGGATCAAAGCTGGCATCGTAGTCGGCAATGCTGCGGGGCGTACGCTGCATCGAGCGGCCGGCCCAATCGGTGCGAAATGAGCCTGGCGCCACGGCGGTGACAAAAATGTTGAATGGCTTGAGTTCTTTGCTCAGGGTGTCGGAGATGCCTTCCAGCGCGAACTTGCTGGCGCAATAGTAGGCGATACCCGGCATCGTGATGGTGCCGCCCATGGACGTGATGTTGATGATGTGCCCGCTGCGGCGCTGGCGGAAGTACGGCACGAACGCCTTGGTCACGGCAACGGCGCCGAACACGTTGACGTCGAACTGACGACGCATTTCTTCCAGCGGCGACTCTTCGAAAATGCCCTCATGGCCGTAACCTGCGTTGTTCACCAGCACATCCACCGGGCCGTAGCGGGTCTCGATCTCGGCAACGACGCTGTCGATCCGCTCAAAGTCGGTGACATCCAGGATCACGCCATGAGCACGCTCCGTTGATAATGCCTCGAACGTTTGCAGCGCGGCTTCGTTGCGAACGGTACCAATGACACGGTGGCCTGCAGCCAGTGCCTCGGTCGCGAGGGCCTTGCCAAAGCCGCTGCTGATGCCGGTGATGAACAGGGTTTTGCGAGTGCTCATGGAAATTCCTCTCGGTTACTGAGTGCTAATGGTAGCCAAGCCACCGCTGGCGACCTATGCCGGATCATCTATGAGGCTTGCCTATTCCTATTCGCTTCTACTCGTACTCTCAATTGTCCCGATGTGGCTCGATTGACGCAGGCTGATGCGTGGTCCGGCCCGCCCCAGTGGGTGTCACTGAGGCGGTCGGCACCACTCCACGTTACGTCAGCCAGACATCGACCTGCCGCTCCGCGCCCTCTATAAACACCAAGGCCTCGACCTGCCCCGCCTCTATCAGGTCTTGGCTGACGCCTTTTATCAATTCAAGCTGCGCGGCGCTGTCGACCAGCTCAACACGTGCTACCGGAGCCTTCATGGATTGGCTGGCGTCAGATTTTGCTTTGCGAATCGCAGACAGCACGCTGCTCAGGCTCATCAATAACTGTTCAACAGCCGCGTCAGGGCAAGCGCCCCCTTGCGGCCAGGGCGCCTTGTGCACTGAGCCGCACTTCCAGGATTGCCAGACCTCCTCACACACAAAGGGCAGAAATGGCGCAAACAGTCGCTGCTGCACGCTCAGCGCATGTGCCAATGCATTACGCGCCGAGTAGCCGTCGGGTCGATAGGCACGACGCTTGACCAATTCGACGTAGTCATCGCAAAACCACCAGAAGAATCCTTCGATACGCGACAACGCCCCGCTGTAGTCATAGGCCTCCAGCGCGACGGTAGCGTCCTGGACTACGCCACCCAAGCGTTCAAGCATGGCTTGATCCAGCGGTTGGTCGATATCCCCGGTGTCATCCTTCGCAAAGCCTTGAACCAACCTCGAAAGATTGAACAGCTTGACGGCCAGGCGGCGGCCGATTTTCATCTGCTGCTCTTCAAAGGCTGTGTCACTGCCGAGCCGCGCCGAGGCAGCCCAATAGCGCACGCCGTCACTTCCATACTGGTCGAGCAAGGCTTGAGGGGTGACCACATTCCCCTTGGACTTGGACATTTTCTTGCGATCAGGATCAAGGATCCACCCGGAAAGCGCGACGTTGCGCCATGGCGCGCAACCGTGTTCAAAATGGCTGCGTACCAGTGTCGAGAACAGCCAGGTTCGGATTATGTCGTGACCTTGGGGCCTGAGGTCCATCGGGTATATTTTGGCAAACAACCCATCGTCCTCTCCCCAGCCGCCGGCAATCTGAGGCGTCAGGGAACTGGTGGCCCAGGTGTCCATGATGTCTTGTTCACCGATAAACCCGTTGGGTTGACCACGCTGCTCGGGTCGATACCCAGGCGGTGTATCCAGGCCCGGATCAACAGGCAGGCTTGCCTCACTGGCGATAATCGGAGCGCCATGCTCGGCTTCGCCTTGTGCGTCCAGGCGATACCAGAACGGAATCGGCACGCCGAACGTACGTTGGCGACTGATTAGCCAGTCTCCATTCAACCCCCCTACCCAATGCTCGTAACGCCTGAGCATGTGCGGCGGATGCCAGTCCAACGCCTGGCCAGCGTCGAGCAACACGTCCCTCAGGTTCGCGTCGCGTCCGCCATTGCGCAAGTACCATTGCCGCGTCGCGAGAATTTCCAAAGGCCGGTCGCCTTTCTCGAAGAACTTTACCGCGTGGTTAATCGGTCGTGGTTCATCTCGCATGGCGCCGCAGTCACGCAACATCGAAACGAGCTGCGTACGAACCTGGGACAGGGTACGGCCGGCCAGGCCTGCGTAGGCCTGTTGGCTGCGCGGCGTCGTCAACCAGGAGGGCGTCTCAAGTAACAGGCGCCCGTCCTTTCCCAGGACTGACCGTGTGGGCAGCTGCAACTCCCGCCACCAAATCACATCGGTTAGATCGCCAAAGGTGCAGACCATCGCCAACCCGGTGCCCTTGCCGGGGTCACCCAAAGGGTGGGCCAGCAGCGGAACGTCCAGGTCAAAAATCGGCGCACGCACGGTCTGCCCGAACCTCGCCTGATAACGAGCGTCGTCCGGGTGAGCCACCAGCGCCACGCATGCCATCAGCAACTCAGGTCGAGTCGTAGCAATCTTCAGTTCGGCACCATCAGCCGCGTCGAAGCCGAGTTCGTGATACGCACCCGCAACCTCGCGCTCCTCAAGCTCTGCCTGGGCTACGGCCGTCTGGAACGTCACATCCCAGAGGCACGGAGCCTCCTGGCTATACAGTTCGCCACGCTGGTAGTTACGCAGTAACGCGCGCTGACTGGCTCGTTGGGAGCGTTCATCAATGGTGGCGTATGAAAGACTCCAATCAACGGACAAGCCCAGTTGCACGAACAGTGCACGGAACGCTTGCTCATCGATGGCCGTCAGCTCATGGCACAACTCGATAAAGTTGCGCCGACTGATGACGGCAAAGTCAGCCCGTTTTAATGGAATTGACTCGGAGGGTTTGAATCCAGGCTGGTAAGCGGCCAACGAGTCGCAACGTACGCCGTAGAAATTCTCGACCCTGCGTTCGGTCGGCAAGCCATTGTCGTCCCAACCCATGGGGTAGAACACAGCCTTGCCGCGCATCCGCTGGAACCGGGCGATGATATCGGTGTGGGTGTAGCTGAAGACATGGCCAACGTGCAACGAACCTGAGGCTGTCGGTGGCGGCGTGTCGATGGAGAATACAGCGTCGCGTTGGGCGCTGTGGTCAAAGGCATACGTGCCTTCGAGCTGCCAATGCTGAGACCAGCGTGTTTCGAGGTTTTCAAGCGAGGGGGTGACGGTTTGATCGTTTAGAACTTCATCACGTTTAACGGTGACATAGCTTCCTCCTGTCAACATCATGGGGCGCAACAACGGTTGTGCGCCGAAGCAAACTTTATATTCAATCGCCTGCGGAAAGTAAACCCCTTGAACCAGGCCATTTTTTCCACAAAATAGCGTAAAAACAGTCCGGAAGATTTCTCACATTCAACAGGTAACCTATGCACACCCCCGTCACAATCATCGGTGCTGGCCTGGGCGGTCTCATCCTGGCCCGCGTGCTGTACGTCCACGGTATTGCCGCCACCGTCTATGAAGCAGAGCCGTCGGCAACCGCACGCGCCCAAGGCGGGATGCTCGATATCCACGACTACAACGGCCAACTGGCCTTGCAGGCCGCGGGCCTGACGGACGAGTTCCGCGCGCTTATCCTGAAAGGTCGCGAGGCGACTCGGGTGCTTGATTGGCAGGGTGCCACTCTGTTGGATCAACCCGACGACGGCACAGGCGGCCGTCCCGAGGTCATGCGTGGCGAACTGCGCAAGATGCTCCTCGATTCACTGCCCGCCGGTACTGTGCGTTGGGGCCACAAGGTCAAGGGCGTGCGCGCCCTCGGCGAGGGTCGCCACGAAGTGACCTTCGCCGACGGTACTTGCGTTGCCACCCACCTGCTGGTTGGCGCGGACGGAGCCTGGTCAAAGGTCCGGCCGCTGCTCAGCGACGCTGCCCCCGAGTACATGGGCCGCTCGTTGATCGAAACCTACCTGTATGACAGCGACGCCCGGCACCCGGCCACCTCCAGGGCGGTAGGTGGCGGTGCGATGTTCGCACTTCAACCGGGAAAAGGGATCCAGGCGCACCGTGAGACGGGCGCCACGCTGCACACCTACGTAGTGCTCACCGAATCCCAAAGCTGGTTTGCCGCCATCGATTTCACCGACACGGCAACGGCGGCGGCACGGATCGCGCAGGAATTCGCAGGCTGGTCCCCTGCCCTCACGGCATTGATCACCGACAGCGACACCGAACTGGTATGGCGCCCGCTCTTTATGCTGCCGGTTGAGCACCGCTGGGAGCGGGTGCCGGGCGTAACGCTGATCGGTGATGCCGCACACCTTGCGGCCCCGAATGGCGAAGGTGCCAACCTGGCCATGTACGATGGTGCCGAACTCGGCAAGGCCATCGCCTCATACCCTGATGACGTCGAAGCCGCCCTGGGCGAATACGAACAGGCCATGTTCCCGCGCAGCGCGCAAATGGCTGCCGAAGGGAATGAACTGCATGAGTTGCTGTTTGGTGACGATGCACCCTATAGCCTGGTCAGCATGTTCAACGGGGCAAGTGCCTGAACAGGGCTCGGGTCAATCACACTGGAAGGACTCAAGGACGTTATAAATTTCGGCAACCACCTGCCGTGTCGCGCCCTCAATGGTTCCTTCATTCCGGCATAACACCCAGCCGTGATCCGCAACCGCTCGCTCGAACGCCCGGGTACAGGCGACATGTTCTGCCAGCGTGTGGATCACGGTACTGCTCAGTCCGCGCCGGCGTGCCGCGGCCCGTGCCCATGAAATATCAGGGGCAGTGACGACCCCGACATGCAGGTCCGGCACTTGCACGTTTCGATCAATGTTCAACTGCAGGATTTCTGCCAGCGGGACTTCCCGGCGAAACGCGGCATCAGACGGGTACCAGCGGTCGATCAGGACGATGCTGCCTGGTGGCTGTCTAGCCAGCACGTGCCGGGAAATCCACGCACGGCTATCAGCGAAGCGTTCACAAACCTCCCACTCCAGATCCAGGCCGGGATGCCTGGCGAGTCTGTTAACGAGGGTCATTGTTTCACTTCTGAAGGGATCGCTTTTTCTCTCGCAAAGCCGGATCACCATTCTGTTGTCAGCCCTAAGCGCTTTTGTTACGGCCTCCAGCAATGTGGTTTTGCCAGTACCCTTGGGGCCATCCATGGAAACAAACAACGGACGGCCAGCCGCCTGACTCAACACGGCTTGTCGGTCCGGCTGCGCATGGTTTCGGCGATCACCCTGGCCAGTGCAGATTGATCAAATGGCTTGGGTAAGCGCGTCAATGTGGTCTTGAGGTCCAGGGAGATTTCCGCAAAGCCTGAGGAAAGAATGATGGGAAGGTTGGGATACAACGACTCGATGTTGCCGGCAAGCTCGATCCCGGTCATGTCCGGCATTGCCATGTCTGTCACGACCAGGTCAAAGCACGCGCCTTGCGCCAGGAACGCCAACGCAGCATGCCCGTCTCCTGCCGACACAACATGATGGCCCAGGTCTTCAAGCATCGCCCCGGTGCTGATCAGCACCAGCGGGTCGTCATCTACCAGCAGAATCTCGAGGCTTTGCTGATGGGCTGCATCGGGTGTATCTGCAGTTGATGCCAGCGCCGCAGACTGTGTGGTGTCGGTCACCGCCACCGGTAACCAGAGCTCTGCGGTTGTGCCCTCTCCTACCTGGCTCTTCAGCACAAAGTGGCCCTGTGACTGTGCCGCCAGGCCATGCACCATCGAAAGCCCAAGCCCGGTGCCTTTTCCCGCTCCCTTGGTGGTGAAGAACGGCTCCATGGCCCGTTGCAAGGTCGCGTCATTCATCCCGGGGCCGGTGTCGATGACAGAGATGCAAATCAGCCTTTGTGAGTCATTCGCCCCGCCGGGAAACGCATCCTCCCGCGCTGAAATCAGGATCCTGCCCCGACCTTCCATTGCGTCCCGGGCGTTGATCACCAGGTTCATCACAGCCATTTCCAGTTGGCTCATGTCGACCAATACCGGCCGCAGGATCAATGGGAACTGTGTGTCGACGTTGATGCCTGCGCCCAACATGCGGGACAGCAGGTCTGACATGTTGCGGATCAGATCGCCCACATCCACAGGCTGAGGGTCAAGCTCCTGGCGACGGGCAAAGGCCAGCATCCGCTGAGTCAGCGTTGCGCCCCGCTGGGCGCCCGCGATGGCATTATTCAGTAAGGCGCAGGTTCTCGAGTCCTGCGGGACACGCTTCTTGGCGAGTTCAAGACTCCCCAGAATCACCATCAGGAGGTTGTTGAAGTCATGGGCGATGCCGCCGGTGAGCTGGCCCAGGGACTCCATTTTCTGGGATTGGAATAACGCCTCTCGGGTTTCCTTGATCTCCTGTTGAGCCTGGACGCTTTCGGTAACGTCCCGGGTGATCTTCGCAAACCCCACCAGCTCACCCAGTTCATTCTTGATCGGGTCGATAACCACATGGGCGAGGAATCCCGTGCCGTCCTTGCGCAGGCGCCAGCCCTGCCCTTCGTAACGACCTTCCCTGACCACCGTTTCAAGGGCGCGCTGCGGGACGTTGTGGTCTACGTCCTCACGCTGGAAGAACATGGAGTAATGCCTGCCGATGACTTCTGCCGGCTGATAACCCTTGATGCGCTGGGCGCCGGCGTTCCAGGTGGTGATCACGCCGTTGGGGTCCAGCATATACAGCGCGTAGTCGGTGACGCCTTGCACCAGCAGGCTGAATTGCTGCTCGCTCTGGCGCAGCGCCTGCTCCGCGGCCTTACGCTCGGTCAGGTCCCGTGTGACCTTGGCGAAGCCAATCAACGTGCCGTCGTCGGCGCGTATCGGGTCGATGATCACCAGTGCCCAGAGACGAGTCCCATCCTTGCGGATGCGCCAACCTTCGCCCTCGAAGCGCCCTGACTGCTCGGCGCTCTTGAGTGCCCGGCCCGGCAAGTCCGAGGCCAGGTCTTCCGGGGTGTAGAACAGCGAAAAATGCCTGCCCAGCACTTCACTCTGTTCGTACTGCTTGATCTTCCTCGCCCCGGAGTTCCAACTGCGAATCAACCCGTTCGTATCAAGCATATAGATGGCATAGTCGACCACTGCGTCGACAAGCAGTCGATACCGGTCGTCCTGATTGAAAGGCCCTTGTGCAGGTGGGGATGGCATCAGGAAAGTCTCGGGACAAATGAGTGGCTTGAGCCCTCAGTATGTCTAAAAAAATCCCCGGCCCACCAATTTATTCATCTGAACAGTTTTTTGAGTCAACCGCCGCCGTTGCGCGCAAACCGTGGAATCTTCAATCCCAGGCTTTCCCGCAAGGTCGTACCTTCATAAGCCGTGCGATACACGCCGCGCTCCTGCAACAACGGGATGACCTCGTGCGTGAAGCGCTTGAACTGCTCCGGATGGCCGATGTAGATATTGAAACCATCCACCGCGCGGGCTTCAAGCCAGTCAGCCATTTTCCGAGCGACGGTATCCGCCGATCCGACAAACGCTCCCGGGCGCAGTTGCCGCCCAAACTCCACCGCCTGGCGCAATGTAAAACCTTTCTCCCGTGCCTGATCGGCAATGCGTTTGGCCGCGGTAAAAAAGCTGCTGCGTGCCGCCTCCAGGCTCTCCTGCGGGAACGGCGCATCAAGGTCGTACTGGCTGAAATCATGCCAGCCGAAATTGCGTCCGAACTCCTTCAGCGCCAGCTCGAAACTGTGGTCGGCCTGATGGTAGTGCCGCTCGATTTCACGCGCCTGTTCATCGGTATCGCCTACATAAATCTCGGCGCCGGGCATCACCAGCAATTGCTCCGGGTCACGGCCATGCTGCAGCGCCCTGCCCTTGATATCCCGATAAAAAGCCTGGCCCTGCTCGATGCTGGCCGCATGGGTAAAGATCACATCGGCGGTGGCCGCACCGAGGTCGCGGCCTTGTTCCGAATCGCCAGCCTGGAAGATCACCGGTTGGCCCTGGGGGGAGCGCTGGATATTCAGCGGCCCGACCACGGAAAAGTGCTCGCCCTTGTGATTCAGGCTGTGGAGTTTGGCGGGGTCGAGAAACCGGCCGGTGGCGCGGTCACGCACGAAGGCCTCTTCCTCATAGGAGTTCCACAGGCCCTGCACGACCTGGACGTGTTCGGCCGCCCGGCCATAGCGGGTGTCGTAGTCATAATGTTCGTCGCGGCTGTAGTTGCCGGCGGTACCGGCGTCGCCGCTGGTGACCACGTTCCAGCCGGCGCGGCCTTTGCTGATCAGGTCGAGTGAGGCCAGGCGCCGCGCGACGTTATAGGGCGAGTTGTAAGAGGTCGTCAGCGTACCGACCAGGCCCAGGTGCCGGGTGCTTACGGCAAGTGCCGATAACAGCGTCAGCGGCTCCAGCCGGTTCAGGTAGTGGGATGGCGAACCCGGTGTGATGAATTGGCTGTCGACGATGAATATCAAGTCGAACAATGCCGCCTCGGCCTGGCGTGCAATGTCGATGTACCAGTCGACGTTGACGCTGGCATCGGCCGGCAATTGCGGGTCGAGCCACAGATTGTGGCGGCCGGGCCCGCCGCAGCCCATGGTCAGGGCGCCGAGTTTGAGTTGTCTTTTAGTCATGTCCAACGTATTCCTGGAAACGTTCAGGGCTGGGTTCTGGCGACGGCTGGTTGCAAGGACGCCGCGAAGGAGTCGTCGAACAGCTTGGCTGCCGGGTAAGACTTGACCAGTCCCTGGCTTGCGAAAAAGTCCACGGTCTTTTGTGCTTCTACAGGCGACTGGGCTGTCACCGGTTCGACCGTCGTGCGTGCCCGGGCAAACCAGGCGCGGGCAATGTCGGCATCTGCGCGGGTGCGCTTGGCCCAGGCATCTGCATACGCATCGGCGTTGGCCGGGCTTTGGCGCGTCCAGTCACGGGCTTTCTTCAGGCGTTGGAGAAAATCGCTGATTTGCGCACGCTTGTTATCGACGGCCCTGGTGCTGGCGGCGACGAAACTCTGGGCCGGGATCAGCCCGTCTGCGGTCGCCAATACCCGTGCGCCCTGGCGTTCCTGTTGGGTGACGTAGGGTTCCCAGGTGGCGATGACGTCGACCGAACCGCCTTCCAGTGCGTGGGAAGCATCCAGTGCACTGAGGTAGCGCAACTCCAGGGCCTCTTTCGGCACGCCCGCCTTATCCAGTGCGGTCAGCAGCAGTTGCTGGCTCCAGGAGCCTTTCCAGATGGCGGCGCGCTTGCCTTTGAGGTCCGCAAGGCTGTGGATCGAGGAATCCTTTTTCACCAGGATGGCCACGCCCTCGAGGTTTTGCCGGCTGATGGCAATCACCTTGATCGGTGCGCCGAGTGCACCGAGGAACAGCACGGGCGCATCGCCGAGCAGGCCGATGTCGAGGCTGTTGGTATTGAGGGCTTCCGCCACCGGAGACCCGGCAGTGAATTGCTTCCATTCAAGGGTGTAGGGCAGATCATCCAGCACCCCCGCCGCTTCCATCACGGCCTGGGCGTTGTAGCTTTGGTCTCCGACCACCAGCGTTTGCGCGTTCGCGGTCAGGCACAGCAGCGTGGCGGCCAACCCGGCCGCCAGTTTTGTCAGGTAACGCACGTTCGTCTCCAGATGCCTTCTCAAGCATTGAAAGTCGATCCGCGCGTGCGGTCTCGGCAGTGTTCGTAGGGAGGGCTACGATGAGGGGCTGACGGCCGCATGTAAAATACTTATAACGCATAACCTAATTCGATATTAATGCGTTAAATGCATTTTGGGGGGTGGTCGGCGCGCACGGACATTGCGTACCCGCCTGCACCACCTACACTGATTTGAATTCGGCGACTCTCGCGCCATTTTTTCAGCCGTATGGCCCGATGCCCGCGCACTCATTGCTCAACAAATAAAGCAGTTAACCAACTGATTAATCAGAGTAAATATGAAAGAGCAGCCTCGGCAGCTTGCATCGGCACCGCAACCAGTGGCGCACAGCCGCGCCCTTTTTCGACCACCCCACCTTCTGGCTCCCTTGAGCCTGCTGTGCATCGCCCTCGCCGGATGCACCGTCGGGCCCGATTTCGCGCGTCCTGAGGTGCCGGCGAACGCCGATTATTCACGAGAAAAACTCACCTCCACCGCCAAGGCCGATATCGACACCGGCGGTGCGGCACAGCGGCTGATCGCCGGGATGGATATTCCCGGGCAATGGTGGACGCTGTTCCGCTCGCCGGAATTGAACGCGCTGGTGGAAGAAGCCTTGCGCGCCAACCCGGATGTCACCGCCGCCCAGGCGGCATTACGCCAGGCCAATGAACTGGTCTATGCCGACCAGGCGTCGCTGTTTCCCTCGGTGAGCGGCAACGTGCAGAAGGCCCGCGAGAAAGTATCGGGCGTCACCTCGGGCCTGCCGGAGTCGCCGATTCTCACGGTGAGCTCGGCGTCGCTGAGCGTGTCCTATGCCCCGGATGTATTCGGCGGCACGCGCCGGCAAATTGAATCCACCTCGGCCCAGGCCGAGTACGAGCGCTTCCAGTTGGAGGCGACCTACCTCACGTTGACCTCCAATGTGGTGAACACCGCAGTCAGCCTGGCCTCTATACGCGACCAGATCGCCGCCACCGAAACCATCATTCGGCTACAGAGTGATCAGCTCGACGTCCTGCAGGCGCAGCGCCGGCTGGGTGCGATCGGCGACTCCGACGTGCTCACACAGCAGACCGCGCTGGCGCAAACCCGTGCCACCTTGCCGCCCCTGCAAAAGCAGTTCGCCCAGACCCGCAACCAGTTGATGGCCTACCTCGGCCGGTTTCCCAACCAGGACCGGGACGAGCGCTTCAACCTCGCCTCCCTGCACCTGCCCGAAGAACTGCCGCTCAGCCTGCCTTCGGCCATCGTTGGCCAGCGGCCCGATGTGCGTTCCGCGCAGGCGCAACTGCATCAGGCCAGTGCCAATATCGGCGTGGCCGTCGCCAATCAGTTGCCGCAGTTCAGCATTACCGGGTCGGTAGGCTCCACGGTGGCCAGCGGGACCAAATTGTTTTCGGCGGGCAGTGGCGTCTGGAGCCTTGCCGGGTCGATCACCCAGCCGATCTTTGATGCCGGCGCACTCGAACATCGCAAACGCGCTGCCGTGGCCGCCTATGACGAGTCGGCAGCCCGCTACCGTGGCACGGTGATCGGCGCGTTCCAGGACGTGGCCAACGCACTGCGGGCGCTGGAGGCGGATGCCGATGCGCTCAACCAGCAGGTGGTGGCCGAGCGCTCTGCCCAAGCCAACCTGGACCTGGTGCAGGCGCAGTTCAAACTCGGTGCCGTGGCGTACATCAACCTGCTCACGGCCCAGCAAACCTACCAGAACACCGTGCTGGCCCGGGTCAGGGCGCAGGCCTCCCGCTACAGCGACACCACCGCGCTCTTCCAGGCATTGGGTGGCGGATGGTGGAACCGTACCGATGTGGACCCTGCCACCAAGGGCCGGCCTGATCGGTTCGGCCTGCCGTCGTGGAACGAGATCATGCCGGCCAGGAACGAGGCAGCGCCTGCCGATTCGGCACGGTTCAACTGAACTGAACTCTTGAAACAGCGAGAACATCCATGGCTGACGTCATAACCGCCTCTCCCCTGCCCACCGAGCCCGGCGCACCGCGCAAGCGCCGACTGTGGCGGCCGATGATCATCATGATCGTGGTGGTGCTGGTGATTGTGGCGATCATTGCCGGGGTGAAGTTCGTGCAGATTTCGGCGCTGATCGCCCAATCGAAAATGCCCCTGCCGGCCTCCGTGGTCACGGCCATGAAGGTGCCGTTCAGCGACTGGCAACCGAATGTCAGCGCCGTGGGCTCAATGAAAGCGGTCAGGGGGGTGGATGTGACCACTGAAGTGGGCGGCATCGTGCGCACCATCGGCTTCACGCCCGGGCAAGAAGTGGCGGCCCAGGCGCTGCTCGTCCAACTGAATGCCGACTCGGACATCGCGCAACTGCATTCCCTTGAGGCCACGGCTGACCTGGCGGTGATCGTCCTCAAGCGTGACAAGGCGCAACTGGCGGTTAACGCCATCTCCCAGGCACAAGTGGACACTGACACCGCCGACCTCAAAGCCAAGCTCGCCGCCGCCGAACAACAGCGCGCGCTGGTGGCGAAAAAAACCATCCGCGCGCCGTTTGCCGGGCGCATCGGCATCACCAGCGTCAACCCTGGCCAATACCTCAACCCCGGCGACAAGATCGCCACGCTGCAAACCTTCGATCCGATCTACATCGACTTCACGGTGCCCCAGACTCAAATGGAGGCCATCGCCATCGGCCAAGGGGTTTCGGTAACGGCCGACGGCCTGTCCAATCAAACCTTCACCGGCAAGATCAGCACCATCGACACCCAGTTCGACGCCACCACGCGCAATGTCACCGTGGAAGCCACCGTCGACAACCCCAAACAGAACCTGGTGCCCGGGATGTTTGCCCGCGCCGTGGTCAACTCCGGTGCGACGCAGCGCTACCTCACCGTTCCGCAGACATCGGTGACCTACAACCCTTACGGCACCACAGTATTCATTGCCACATCGAGCAAGAACGACAAGGGTGAGGAAGTCCTCACCGCGCAACAGACCTTTATCAAGACCGGACCGACCCGGGGCGATCAGGTGGCGATCCTGTCGGGCGTGAAGGAAGGTGACCTGCTGATCACCAGCGGCCAGATGAAGCTCAAGAATGGCTCGCCGGTGAAGGTCGATAACAGCGCCGCGCCGCTGAACGATCCTGCGCCGACTCCCCAAGAACACTAAAGGTGTCCCATGAAGCTTACCGATACCTTTATCCAGCGGCCGGTCTGGGCGATTGTCGTCTCGCTGTTCATCCTGATCCTGGGGCTGCGCTCGATCTTCGAATTGCCGGTGAACCAATGGCCACGCACCGAAAATACCGTGGTCACCATCACTACCGCCTACTACGGCGCGGACGCCTCCACCGTTGCCGGCTTTATTACCCAGCCGCTTGAATCGGCCATCGCCCAGGCCCAGGGCATTGACTACCTGTCTTCAACGAGCATCACCGGTGTCTCGACGATTACCGCCACGCTGCGGCTGAATTACGACGCGAGCAAGGCCCTCACCGAGATCAACACCCAGGTCAACTCGGTCAAGAACCAACTGCCGGCGCAGTCCCAGGAACCGGTGCTGACGGTGGCGGTCGGGCAGACCACAGACGCCATGTACCTGGGTTTCTACAGCGACACCCTGCCTACCAACAACATCACCGACTACCTGGTGCGGGTGGTCAAGCCCAAGCTGGACTCAATCCAGGGCGTGCAAACCGCAGAAATCCTCGGCGGGCGCCAGTTCGCCCTGCGCGCCTGGATGGACCCGAACAAACTGGCGGCGCATAACGTGACCGCCCAGGACGTGTCCACCGCCCTGGCCAACAACAACTACCTGTCTGCCGTCGGTTCCACCCGCGGGCAAACGGTGACGGTCGACCTGACGGCCGGGACCGACTTGCACACGGTGGATGAATTCAAGCGGCTGGTGGTCAAGCAGAAAGGCGATGCCCTGGTGTACCTGGAGGACGTGGCCACCGTCACCCTCGGCGCCGAAAGCTACGACAGCAGCGTGGCGTTTTCCGGCAAGCGTTCGGTGTTCATCGGCATCAAGACGGCGCCGACTGCCAATATCCTGACGGTGGCCGACAGCGTGCGCGAGGCCTTCCCCGAGCTGCAATCCCAGTTGCCCACCGGGGTACGCGGCGAGATCGTGTATGACTCCACGGAGTTCATCAACACCTCGATCTATGAGGTGGTGAAGACCCTGGTCGAGGCGATGATCATTGTGTCGGTGGTGATCTACCTGTTCCTCGGCTCGTTCCGCGCGGTGATCGTGCCGCTGGTGGCGATCCCGCTGTCGCTGGTCGGGACCTTCTTCATCATGTACCTGCTGGGGTACTCGATTAACCTGCTGACCCTGCTCGCCCTGGTATTGGCGATCGGCCTGGTGGTGGACGACGCGATTATCGTGGTGGAAAACGTCGACCGGCATATCAAGGAAGAAGGTAAAGGCGTGCTGGAAGCTGCGCTGGTTGCCGCGCGGGAACTGGGTGGGCCGATCATCGCGATGACCGTGGTGCTGATCGCCGCCTACGTGCCCATCGGGCTGCGCAGCGGCCTTACCGGTGCGCTGTTCAAGGAGTTCTGCTTCTCACTGGCGGGTGCCGTGACTGTGTCGGCCGTGGTGGCGTTGACGCTTTCGCCGATGATGACGTCCCGGCTGTTCAAGTCCGGGCAGGAAGAAGGCCGGTTTGCCCGCAAGCTCGATCAGTACTTCGACTGGTTGCGGGGCCGTTACCACCGCGTACTCTCGGGCGGCCTGAACGTATGGCCAGTGCTGGTGACGTTTGGTTTTGTGCTGTTCCTGCTGGTGGCCGCCAGCGGCATGACCGCCAAAAGCGAACTGTCGCCCACCGAGGACCAGGGGCTGGTGTTCATGCAGATCAAGGGCCCGCCCACCGCCTCGCCGCAACAGATGGAACGGATTGCCGACCAGGCCTTCCAGATCGCCAACAAAGAGCCGGAATACGCGCAGATGTTCCAGCTGACCGGGTTGCCTATCCTCAACCAGGGCCTGGGCGGTGTGCTGCTGAAAAACTGGGGCGACCGCTCGCGCTCCCAGGCCCAACTGATATTGGAACTCCAGCAGAAATGGAACCAGGTGCCGGGCGCCACCATTGCGGCCTTCCCGCTGCCATCGCTGCCGGGCGCCCAGGGCTTGCCGGTGCAGTTCGTGATCACCACCACCGACTCGGTGGAAAACCTCAACGAAGTCGCCCAGGCCGTGGTGGCCGAGGCCCAGAAACAACAGCTGTTCTATTTCTCCGACATGGACCTGAAACTCGACAAGCCACAAGCCAAGCTGGTGGTGGACCGGGAGAAAATCGCCGCACTGGGCATGACCCAGGCCGACGTCGGTGCGGCGCTGTCCGCGGCACTGGGCGGCAACTACGTGAACTACTTCTCCACTGCCGGGCGCTCGTACAAAGTGATTCCCCAGGTGCTGCAGGTTGATCGTCTCAACCCGGACCAGATTCTCGATTACTACATTCGCACGCCATCCGGCAGCATGATCCAGGCGCGGACCGTGGCGCATATCGAAACCTCGACCCAGCCGGAATCCATCAACCACTTCCAGCAACTCAATTCGGCGACCCTGTCGGGCGTCAGCGGCGTGGCCCAGGGCGAGCTGCTGGCGAAACTGAACACCATTCTGACCAATATTGCGCCGTCGGGTTACACCTCGGACTTCTCCGGCGAATCTCGCCAGTTCATGCAGGAATCTGGCGGGTTCTTCGGCTTGCTGATGTTTTCGATCCTGATCGTGTACCTGGCCCTGGCGTTTCAGTTCGAGAGTTTCCGCGACCCGGTGGTGATCCTGTTCTCGGTGCCCCCTGCACTCTTCGGCGCGCTGGCGTTTATCACCATGGGATTTGCCTCGATCAACGTGTACACCCAGGTGGGCCTGGTGACGTTGCTGGGGTTGATCACCAAGCACGGGATCCTGATCGTGCAGTTTGCCAACGAGTTGCAGCGCGCCGGTCACAGCAAGCGCGAGGCCATAGAAGAAGCCGCCGGCGTGCGTCTGCGGCCGATCCTGATGACCACCGCCGCCATGGTGCTGGGCGTGGTGCCGCTGGTGTGGGCCTCCGGTGCCGGGGCTGCGGGACGGCATGACATGGGCCTGGTGATCTTTGCCGGGTTGTCGATCGGTACCGTGCTGACGCTGTTCATGGTGCCTGCGATGTATATGTTCATTGGTTCAACGCACCATCAGGAGGCGGAACAGCCGGTCCCCGTGTAGGAGCGAGCTGGCTCGCTCCTGCAGTGGATCAGTGGGTCAGATCACTACCCGCAGCGCCAAGCCTTCATACGCATCCAGGGTGATGGTGAAATCACCCTCGGGCGTCAGATCGCCCTCCACCCGCTCATTAATGATGTCCACCACCGGGCCCGGCGCGATATTGGGCAGGTGCAGGGTTTCCGTAATCGGCGTCGAGCCGAAGTTCAGCGCCGTGATCTGGGTACCTTTGCCCGCCGGCAGCTCGTGCACCATGATCAACAGCCCCGGGTGCTGCACATCCGGCACCAGGATCTGGCGGCTGGCGGCGATGTCGTAGGCTCGGCGCACCGCGAGGATTCTTTGCAGTTGCGAGGCAAATGAATCCGGGTCGGCCAACTGGCTGATCAGGCTGCCATACAAGGTTTTCGGGCGCGGCATCTGCCCGGCGGATTGCTCCGCATCCGGATTCAGGTCCACCAGGTCATAGGCGCCGCGATGGATCCAGCGTGTGTCGCCATCCAGCATCAAGTGGGCCACCTCCTGCGCCGGTAACGGCAATGCGCCCACCAGGTCCCAGCCGGACAGTGCAAACACCCCCGGTTGCATCGCGTTGTACATCACCAGCAGCAGGTGAATCTGGCGGATCTGCTGGATATCCGCCGGGGTAATCGCCTCAAGGTCGCGAATGCCCAGCGCCGCCGTGATGATGCTGGCGGTGGTGCAGGACACGCCGTTGGTCACGAACTTCAGGTTATACGGCGCGTGTTCGCCAGCCAGGCGTTCGTACATCTGCTCACGGATATGCTCGCGCAGGATGCCGCCGGGAAAGGTCTGCCCCTGATAGAGGTAGGTGTCATGGGCGTGCAACGTCCAGAAGTGCACCAGTTCCAGGGTCAGCTCGTCATGGTTCTGCAAGGCGTGGATCAGCGAGCCGGGGTCGATGCCCAGGGTGTGCATCTCCCGCAGCATCAGGCGCAGGAACTCGGTGTCGCCCATCAATAACGCGTGCTGGTAAGCCGGGCGCGTGATGAAGTCGTAGGACAGGTCGGCGCCGCCGTGGGACATGGCGGCGATGTCGTCCACCGTCAGGTTCAGTTCCTGGAAGCTGAAACCCCCCGCCTTGCGAATCGCGCCGCCCAGGATCTGGTTGCCGGTGATGGACAGCGGATGGCTTTCAGACCAGGCGTTACCTTCCAGTTTTCGTTCCACACCGAGGAAACCGTTGGCATCCAGGCGCAGGATTTTCGCCCCCATTACGTCGATGGCGTGCAGGGCGTCGCCGATGATCATCTGCTGCGCGGCGAAGGTCGGGTCCAGCCAGTTCAGCGATGGTTGCCCTTCCTTGAAGTAATGCAGGTACACCCAGCGGCGGGGCTTGCCGTCCACGCCGATGACCACATCAGTCGCGCTCCAGTCGGTTTCCTTGACCCCGGGTTCGAAGAAGATCACCCGTTGCAACTGGCCGACGATGTAGTGCTTGTCCCTGAGCACGTCGACCTGCTGCGGGCTGAGGTTCTGCGCATCGCGGCCCTCGCTGATATCGGGCAGCAGCGGCCAGTCTTCCTCGCGGATCTCCACCATGTGATAGAGCCCGGGATAGTCTTCGTAGGCCATCTCGGCCAGGCGGAAGTCCGCGCCCTTGCCGGTGTGGGACGGAATCACATCGTCGATGATCACCGCGTTGTGCGCGGCGGCCATGCGGGCCAGCGCCTGAAGCTGGGCTTCGGTGCCCAGTTGCGGGTCGATGTCGAAGCTGATGCGGTCAAAATTGCCGTCAATGGTGGGGGTGTGCTCGGTGCCGGAAAGACCACCCGAGCGTTTCAACGGGCCGTTATGGATGCCCTGTATGCCGATTTTCGACAGCGCGTGCCACAAGGTTTCATCGCCCAGGGCCTCCAGTACGCTGCCGTTCTCGCGGGTGACGATGGACGCCGGATAGGCCGTGAACCACACCGATGCCAGGGCTGAAGCATCACGGGGCCGTGTATGGGCATATGGCTGTTGCCACAACCGGCCTTGCCCCGAATAAAGCCTGGCGCGCTGCTTGGCGGCATGCAGCATCGATTGTTCCACCAGCCAGGCCACATGTTTCTTATCGGCGTCCGTCATAAATCAATCACCTGCACCCATGAAGTAGTCGGTTGCGGTGGCTGCATATGAACCACCGTTCGTTACTGTATGAGGCCCCGGGCGGCGATTCGTTGCATCCGGGATGGCGACCCTTCCCCGGCCTAGACCCAGCCGCCGTCCACAATGAAGTTCTGTGCGGTACACATCGCCGATACATCAGAGGCCAGGAACAGCGCCATATTGGCGATATGTTCCGGCTTCACACTGCCCGGCAGGCACTGGCTGCGGGCGATCAACTCCCGGGCCGCGTCATCCACCCACATCGCCAGTTGTTTCTCGGTCATCACCCAGCCCGGCACCAGCGTATTGACCCTGATACGGCTGGGCCCAAGCTCCCGCGCCAGGGCCCGGGTCATGCCGTGGGCGGCGGCTTTGCTGGCGGCGTATACCGGGTAGCCGCTGGAAGCCATCATCCAGCCGATGGAACCCAGGTTGATGATCGACCCGCCGCCTGCGGCCTTCATCATCGGCACCACGGCCCGGGCTGCGAAAAACCCGTGCTTCAGGTTGACCGAAATCAGTTGGTCGAACCGCTCCGAGTCGATTTCATCCAGGGTGTGCCGAACGTCATTGGCGGCATTATTCACCAGCACGTCGATCGGTCCAAGGCTCTGCGCCAGGCACGCTATCGCGGCCTTGTACGCGATCTCGTCGGTGATATCGCAATGGGCGAATTCGACGGCATGGCCCTCGGCCGACAATATCGCCGCCAATCGGTCGCCCTGCCCTTGCGCCCGGTCCACGAAGGCTACCTTGGCCCCCTGGCGTGCGAAGGCACGCACCATGGCCTCGCCTATCCCGGAAGCACCGCCGGAGATCAGCACGGTTTTATCCCGCAGGTCCGGGTACATCGCCTGCGCGCCGGGCTGTTTTTCAGTGTTCATGGGGCAGTCACTCCGCTGTATTTAGTCTTATTTTATATTGCATGTTTTGCGATATTGGCTATAAATCAGCCCTGCAGCCGAATAAATAGTAGAACTATTTAATTAACAACAATAAAGGTAGCTCAGTCATGCGGCAATCCCGATTCCTGCTTACCGGCCTTGGCCTCTCCCTGGCGGTGGCCAGCCTGGGCGCTCAGGCGGCTGGCTTGTCCAGCGAACACAAACCCTTCGGCAAAACCAATGACGGCACCGCCGTCGAGCAGTATGTATTGCGTAACAGCCATGGCGTACAAGCCACGGTCATCACCTATGGCGCGGTCTTGCAGTCGCTGAAAGTACCCGACAAACACGGCCAGTTCGCCGACGTGGTGCTGGGCTTCGATGACGTCCAGGGCTACCAGGCCGGTACTGCGTTCTTCGGCGCGACCATCGGCCGTTTTGGCAACCGCCTGGACAAGGGCAGCTTTGAACTGGACGGCAAACGCTATCAAGTGCCCCTCAACGACGGGCCGAACTCGCTGCACGGCGGCCCGCAAGGTTTCGACAAGCATGTGTGGAAAGCCCAGCCGGTCAAGCAGGACGATTCGGTGGGCGTGACCCTGAGCTACCTGTCCAAGGACGGCGAGATGGGTTTTCCCGGCAACCTGAAAGTCGATGTCACCTATAGCCTCAACGACAAGAACGAACTGCACATCGACTACAAGGCCACCACCGACAAACCCACAGTGCTCAACCTCACCAACCACAGTTACTTCAACCTCGCCGGCGCCGGCAGCGGTGATGTGCTCAAGCAGGTCGCCACCCTGCATGCCAGCCATTACACCCCGGTCAACAGCACCCTGATTCCCACCGGCGAACTGGCCCCGGTCGCCGGCACGCCGATGGACTTTCTCAAGCCCACTGCCATCGGCCAGCACATCAAGGACGATCATCCCCAGCTGAAATTCGCCGAACCGAAACAAGGCGGCTTTGACTTCAACTGGGTGCTGGATGCCAAGGGTGATATCGGCAAACTGGCCGCCGACGTTCGTGACCCGCAGTCCGGTCGCCGCTTGCAGCTGTATACCAGCGAGCCTGGCGTGCAGTTCTATACCGGCAACTTCCTCGACGGGACGATCAAGGGCAAGGGTGGCACGCCTTACGCCCACTGGAGTGCGTTCACCCTGGAAACCCAGCATTTTCCCGACGGCCCCAACCAGCCGAGCTTCCCCTCTACCCGTCTCGATCCTGGCCAGACCTACACGCAGAATACCGTGCTGAAATTCTCTGCTGACTAAACCTGTGGGAGCTGTCGAGCTTTGGCGAGGCTGCGATGACGTCGGCACTATCAATATCCAAGGTGCCTGACCCACCGCTATCACAGCCTCGCTGAAGCTCGACAGCTCCCACAGTACCGGCGTTAGCAGGGCTGCCGGGAAACGTCAGCGGCCATCAGTTCCACAAACCGATCTTTTGCAGCTCCTGCTTGAAGTTCTCGCGGGTGATCAGCGTCACCTCATCCATCGCCGTGTACTTCGGCGGCTCCTTACCCGTAGTGACCCACTCGAACATCATGCTCGCGGTGTTGTAGCCCTCGATATGCGGGCTGGGCAGCATCGAGCCGAAGAAGCCGCTGGTGGCTTTCTTCAATTCGCCAATGGCATCGGTGCCGTTGATGCCGATGCCGATGACATTCGCCGCCGCAAACCCGGCGCTTTCGGTGGCGCGCACGCCGCCAAGCACGGTGTTGTCATTCATGCCGCCGATGATCAGGTTTTTCGCGCCGCCGGGAAGCTTGACCAGCGCCGAGTTGGTGGCGTCCATGCTGCCGGGGACGTCGAGGGTCTTGAGGGCTGCGTACAGGATGTGGTCATCCGGAATACCCGCAGCCTTCAGGGATTTGACCGAGCCATCAGTGCGCTTTTTGCCGGTATCGAGTTCGTTGTAGGTGTTGATCACCGCATAGGTGTCCTTCCAGTCCCAGCCACGTTTTTTCGCTTCAGTGGCCATGGCACTGCCCTGCTTCTCGCCCACTTCAAACGCGGCCATGCCCAGGTAAGGCACGTCTTCCATGAAGTTGCCCTTGGCGTCCACAAAACGGTCATCCACGGCGATCACTTTCAAGCCGTTGGCTTTGGCCTTGGCCATGATCGCCGGGCCGAGGGACACGTCCGGCGGGCAAATCACAAAACCCTTGGCACCATTAGCGGCCAGGCTGTCGATGGCCGAGAGGGTTTTTTCGCCGTCGGGCACGGCGATCTTGATCACCTCGAAGCCCTTGTCCTTGCCGGCCTTTTCGGCGAAGGCCCATTCGGTCTGGAACCAGGGCTCTTCCGCCTGCTTGACCAGAAAGCCGATCTTCACCGGCTCGGCCGCCAGCAACAGGCTGCTCAGGCCGACGGCGGACACCGCCACAGCGGCGCAGCACAGGGAACGGATACCACGACGACGATTCATAGGGTGACTCCTTGTTGTTGTTTTTGAGTGCGTTAAACAGCCTGTTGGTTATCCTGCAAAGCGGTGGCAGATTTTCCCCGGCACATCGACCTCAATGGCCAGCACCGCACCGTCCAGCGGGTGATCCAGCGGGCTGGCGGCACTGGTGATGTACAAGGTCTTGAGGTCGGGGCCTGCGAACACGCAACTGGTGGGACGGCTGACCGGTAGCTCGATCACCCGGTCGACTGCACCGCCCGGCGTCAGCCGCAGCAGGCAACTGCCGTCCCAGCGGGCGTTCCAGATATAGCCTTCGGCATCCATGGCCGAACCGTCCGGGCCACCCCGGGAGTGAGGCCCGAACCAGACTTGCGCAGGTGCGAGCTGGCCCTGTTCAGTCATCGGGTATCGATAGAGCGTGCCGTCCAGGCTGTCGCCGAAATGCACGTGGGTGGCGGTGTCGTTCCACAGCAAGGTGTTGGGAATCCCCAGGCCTTGCAGCAACGGCGTGACCTGCCCGTCGGTATCGACCCGGAACAGGCCGCCGGAACGTCGCAGCACCGGCAAGTCTTCACCGTGCTCGCCGATGTTGTTCTGCATGGTGCCCAGCCACAGCCGGCCCTGGGCGTCGCAGCGGGCTTCGTTGGCACGGTTGCCCGGTTGCGGATCGGCGACGCAAAGCAAGGTCAGGCGTGGATCGCTCGGCGTCGAATCGAGGTCGAGGCGATACACGCCGCTGCTCAGGGTCACCAGTGCATCGCCGCTGGCGCACGGAATAAACGCCGAGACCGGCTCAGGCAATTGCCAGGTGTGCAATTGCCCGCCCTGCAGGCGCAAGGCCTGCTGGCCGATGATGTCCACCCAATACAAGGCCTGGCCCGGTACATCCCAGAACGGCCCTTCGCCCAGCCGAGCCCGGTGCGGTGTGACTGCGGTCCACGACATGAAACCTCCTGCTTTCTTGTTGTTTTCAGGTGGTACCGGTTACAGCGCGTCGCGCGACGGCTGCCCATCTACCAGACGCTGAATGCGCAACGGGTTGGCATTCTTCAGCGCGTCGGGGAGCAGGCTATCAGGGTAATTCTGAAAGCACACAGGTCGCAGGAAACGCTCGATCGCCAGGGTGCCCACGGAAGTGCCACGGGCATCCGAAGTTGCCGGATACGGCCCGCCGTGGACCATCGCGTCACACACCTCGACGCCCGTGGGGTAGCCGTTGAGCAGGATGCGGCCAACCTTTTGCTCCAGCAGCGGCGTCAACTCGCCGAACTGGGTGAAATCCGCCGGCTCGCCGATGATCGTCGCGGTCAATTGGCCGTGCAGGCCGTGCAACGCCGCAGCGAGTTGGGCCTGGTCGGCGACTTCCACGAACACCGTGGTGGGGCCGAACACTTCCTCCTGCAGCACTTCATCGCCGTTGATCAGCAGGCTGGCGTCCGCTTTGAATAGCTGTGGCTGCGCCTGATTGCCGGTTTGCGTCTGGCCCGCCAGGTGCTCGATGCGAGGATGGGCCAGCAGCGTGTGCAGGCCTTTGCCGTAGCTGTTCAAGGTGCCGGCATTGAGCATGGTTTGCGCGGGCTGGCCGCCGATCAGTTGGGCGACCTGTTGGGTGAAGCCTGTGAACGCTGGCGAGGCAATCCCGATCACCAGGCCCGGGTTCGTGCAGAACTGGCCGCACCCCTGCACCACCGAGGCGACCAGGTCGCGGGCGATGGTGTCTGCCCGGGTTTGCAGGGCCTGGGGCAAGACGATCACCGGGTTGATGCTGGACATCTCGGCGAACACCGGGATCGGTTGCGGGCGTGCCGCCGCCATATCGCACAACGCCCGGCCGCCCTTGAGCGAGCCGGTGAAACCCACGGCCTGGATCGCTGGGTGCTTGACCAGCGCTTCCCCCACACCGCCGCCGAAGATCATGTTGAACACGCCGCCGGGCATACCTGTGCGCTCGGCCGCCCGCATGATCGCATCGGCGACCCGCTCGGCGGTGGCCATGTGGCCGCTGTGGGCCTTGAACACCACCGGGCAACCGGCCGCCAGCGCGGCGGCGGTGTCGCCACCGGCAGTGGAAAAGGCCAGGGGGAAATTGCTCGCCCCAAACACCGCGACCGGCCCCAGGCCGATGCGGTATTGGCGCAGATCCGGGCGCGGCAAGGGCTGACGATCCGGCAGCGCCAGGTCGATCCGCGCGCCGTAGAAATCACCGCGCCGCAGTACCTTGGCGAACAACCGCATCTGGCCGCTGGTACGACCGCGCTCACCCTGGATACGCCCGGCGGGCAACGCCGTTTCGCGGCAGACCAGGGCGACAAAGTCATCGCCCAGGGCGTCCAGTTCATCGGCTATCGCCTCCAGGAACGACGCACGATGCTGCGCGCTCAGGCTGCGATAAGCCGGGTAAGCCTGAGCGGCGGCGTTGGCCGCGGCGTCGACCTCCTGCGCGGTGGCCTGGTAGAAATCAAAGGGCAATGCCTCGCCACTGGTGGCGTCGATGCTCTGCAGGGTGATGCTGCCGGCAGCGCTGCGCTGGCCGCCGATGTAGTTCTGACCACAAATCCGGGTCATGCCTGTCTCCTTCAAAGGGTGCCTATGCCGCCAGGTGCCACGCCGCTGTTGGCCACGGCAATGCCGTTGATCAATGGCGCGCCGAATTCGGCCTGGCTGATTTCGAACACATCGCCTGGCTGGGTACGAATGCCGTCGGCAAACGACAAGGTGGCGGTGCCGAAGAAATGGATATGCACGTCACCTGGGCGCAGGAACTGGGTGTATTTGAAATGGTGGTATTCAAGGTTTTCGAGGCTGTGACACATGTTGGCTTCGCCACTGAGGAATTCGTGCTGCCACAACACCTCGCCATTGCGCACGATACGGCTGGTGCCCGCCAGGTGCCGGGGCAGTTCACCCAGGCGCAACTCGGGACCATAGCTGCAACTGCGCAGCTTGGAGTGGGCCAGGTACAGGTAATTCTTGCGCTCCATCACGTGGTCGGAAAACTCGTTGCCCACCGCGTATCCCAGGCGATACGGCTTGCCGTCGTGACCAATCACATACAGCCCGGCGATTTCCGGCTCTTCGCCGGCGTCTTCGGCAAACGCTGGCCACGGGAATGGCTGGCCCGGACGCACCACGATGCTGCCGTCGCCCTTGTAGAACCATTCCGGCTGCACACCGGCCTGGCCAGCAGCCGGTTTGCCGCCCTCCACGCCCCATTTGAAGATGCGCATGCTGTCGGTCATCGCGCTTTCGTCACTGGCGTTCTGGTGCATCTTGTCCCGCGCCGACGCGCTGCCCAGGTGGGTCAGGCCGGTACCGCTGACCAGCGTGTGGGCCGGGTCCGGGTGATCCAGCGGTGGCAAGATCTTCTGCGCGGCCAGCAGTCTGGCGTAGTCGTGGCTCTCGGCCAGGCCGAGGTGATCTATGTGCTGTTGCAAGGTGACGCCAGCCTCGATGGCGGCGAGTGCCAGGTCGCGTACCGTGCGGGCGGCCCGCACCTCGCGTACCTGATCGCCGTCGACCACGCCCACTCGGCGTTCGCCGTTGTTCAATTCAAACTGCACTAACCCCATGAGTGTTCTCCTGATTGCCAATTAAGTACGCGTGGCGCCACGGGCGCTGGCGGCGAACTGGTCGGGCGGCAGCACGTGCCTGCGCTCCAGCAACCGATAGACCACCCCGGTCAACACCACCCCGAACAGCATCACGCACGCCAGGAAGTACAGGCCCGACGCAAGGTTGCCGGTGTACTCCTTGAGGGCGCCGATCACGAACGGCCCGATGTAGCCGCCGAGGTTGCCCACCGAGTTGATCAAGGCGATGCCCGCCGCTGCACTCGCGCCGGCAAAGAAACGTCCCGGCAAGGTCCAGAACACCGCCGTGCAAGAAAACAGCGCAAACGCCACCAGGCACAGCGCTGCCAGTTGCCACAGCGGCACTGTCAGCCAGGCGCTGAGGAACAGGCCGATGGCGCCCAACACGTAGAGCACGGCAAGATGACCGTAGCGATCATTCAGGCGATCGGAACTGCGCGGGACGATCAGCAAACCGATGATCCCGAAGATGTAGGGCACTGCCGACACAAACCCGGTGGTCAGGTCGCTGCCGCCAAACTGCTTGATCAAGGTCGGCAGCCAGAGGCCCAGCCCATAAATGCTCAAGGTCACCGGCAAGTAGAACAGCGCCAGCAGCAGCACGCGTTTGTCCTTCAGCGCATGCAGCGGGTTGCCGTGCCGGGTCTGGCCGTAGGCTTGCAGGTCTTTGGCCAGCTCGCCGGTGAGCCAGGCCTTCTCCGCCTGGTCCATCCATTTCACCTGTTGCGGCCCATCCGGCAGGTAGCGCAGCACCGGCCAGGTCAGCAGGATCGCCGGGGTGCCGATGACGATGAACAACCACTGCCAGCCGTGCAGGCCGAGTATCCCGTCCATGCCGAGCAAGCCGCCCGCCACGGGGCCGGTGATCATCATCGCGATGGGTTGGGACAGGATGAACAGCCCGAGGATCTTGCCGCGGTGCCTCACCGGGAACCACTGGGTGATGTAGTAGAGGACACCCGGGAAGAACCCGGCTTCGGCGGCGCCCAGCAGAAAGCGCATCACATAGAAACTGTGGGGGCCCTGGACGAATGCCATGCCGATGGTAATCGCGCCCCAGGTCACCATGATTCGTGCGAACCAGCGCCGCGCGCCGAAACGGTCGAGCATCAGGTTGCTGGGGATTTCCAGCAGGAAGTAGCCAATAAAGAACAGCCCTGCTCCCAGCCCATACGCCGCATCGCCGATGCCCACATCCGCGCCCATGTGCAATTTGGCGAAGCCCACGGCCGAGCGATCCACGTAGGCAATCAGGTACAGCAAGATCAGGAAGGGAATCAGTTTCAGCGTGATGCGACGTATCAGCCGCTGTTCCTGGCTCATGTGAGCGGTCTCCGATTGTTATTTTTATAGAGCGTTTCGGGTCGCCTCTCGCGGAAAACCGCCAGGGCCAGGCCTCGTTGAATCGGACTATATAGTAATACTATTTAATCAACAACACTTCCAAACACCCGAATTTACGCCTATGTTAAGCCGAGAATGGATCAATATAGTCTTACAATAAGAGAGTCAGCCATGTCCGAGAAAAAGCCCGTCCTGCGCTCCGCCAGTTGGTTTGGTACCGCCGATAAAAACGGCTTCATGTACCGCAGCTGGATGAAAAACCAGGGGATTGCCGATCATCAGTTCCACGGCAAACCGATCATCGGGATCTGCAATACCTGGTCGGAGCTGACGCCCTGCAACGCGCACTTCCGCCAGATTGCCGAGCATGTGAAACGCGGCGTGATCGAAGCCGGTGGCTTTCCGGTGGAATTTCCGGTGTTCTCCAACGGCGAATCGAACCTGCGCCCCACCGCGATGCTCACCCGTAACCTGGCCAGCATGGACGTGGAGGAAGCCATTCGCGGCAACCCCATCGACGGCGTGGTGCTGCTGACCGGCTGTGACAAGACCACCCCGGCGCTGCTGATGGGCGCCGCCAGTTGCGACGTGCCGGCGATCGTCGTCACCGGCGGGCCGATGCTCAACGGCAAGCACAAGGGCCAGGACATCGGCTCGGGCACCGTGGTGTGGCAGCTCAGCGAACAGGTCAAGGCGGGCACCATTACCCTCGACGATTTCCTCGCGGCCGAAGGCGGCATGTCCCGCTCGGCGGGCACCTGCAACACCATGGGCACCGCCTCGACCATGGCCTGCATGGCCGAAGCACTCGGCACTTCCCTGCCCCACAACGCGGCGATTCCCGCGGTGGATGCGCGGCGTTATGTACTGGCGCACATGTCCGGCATGCGTGCGGTGGAGATGGTGCGTGAAGACCTGAAGCTGTCGAAGATCCTGACCAAGGAGGCTTTCGAAAACGCGATTCGTGTGAACGCAGCCATCGGCGGCTCGACCAATGCGGTGATTCACCTGAAAGCCATCGCCGGACGCATCGGCGTCGAGCTCGACCTGGACGACTGGACCCGCATGGGCCGTGGCATGCCGACTATCGTCGACCTGCAGCCGTCCGGGCGCTTCCTGATGGAGGAGTTCTACTACGCTGGCGGCCTGCCGGCGGTGCTGCGACGCCTCGGTGAGGCCAACCTGATCCCGCACCCGAATGCCTTGACCGTCAACGGCAAGTCCCTCGGCGAAAACACACGGGAAGCGCCGATCTACGGCCAGGACGAAGTGATCCGCACCCTCGACAACCCGATCCGCGCCGACGGCGGCATTTGTGTGCTGCGGGGCAACCTCGCACCACTGGGTGCAGTCCTCAAGCCCTCGGCTGCCAGTGCCGAACTGATGCAGCATCGCGGGCGTGCCGTGGTGTTCGAGAACTTCGACATGTACAAGGCACGGATCAACGACCCGGAACTGGACGTGGATGCCAACTCGATCCTGGTGATGAAAAACTGCGGGCCCAAGGGTTATCCGGGCATGGCGGAAGTCGGCAACATGGGCTTGCCGGCCAAACTGCTGGCCCAGGGCGTGACCGACATGGTGCGGATTTCCGATGCGCGCATGAGCGGCACGGCCTACGGCACCGTGGTGTTGCACGTGGCGCCGGAAGCGGCGGCCGGCGGCCCGTTGGCCACGGTCAAGGAAGGCGACTGGATCGAACTCGATTGCGCCAATGGCCGCCTGCACCTGGACATCCCGGACGCCGAACTGGCGGCGCGCATGGCCGACCTTGCGCCGCCCGAGCAGCTGATTGTCGGGGGTTACCGGCAGCTGTACATCGACCACGTATTACAGGCAGACCAGGGCTGCGACTTCGACTTCCTGGTGGGCTGCCGTGGTGCGGAAGTGCCGCGTCATTCCCACTAATTGGGACGGGAGCAATGCTATGATGCCGCGTATTTCGCCAGAGTAGCCTCCCTGTTATGGATCAGCAGCCGACCAAGCCGCGCAAGAGCATGCACGCCCAAATCGTCCAGGACTTGGGCATGCACATCGTTTCCGGGCGCTTCAAGCCGGAAGAACGGTTGCCCATGGAGGCCACCTTGTGCGAGGAGTACAAGGTCAGCCGCTCGGTATTGCGTGAGGCGACTCGGGTGCTGAGCGCCAAGGGCCTGGTGATTTCCAAGCCCAAGGTCGGCGCTGTGGTGCGCCCTCGGGTGCAGTGGCACTTGCTGGACCCGGACGTGCTGACCTGGCTGATGCAGTCGACACCCCACAGCGAGTTTTTCAACACCCTGGCCGGTGTACGTCGGATCCTCGAGCCGGAAATCGCCGCGATGGCCGCGACCACCGCCACCGACGCCGACATCGCCACCATCGAAAAAGCCTACCTCGGCATGGAAACCGCCAATACCCACGAAACGTTGCTGCAGGCCGACCTGGACTTCCACCGGGCGATTGCCGATGCGACCCGCAACGACTTGCTGGCCTACATGTGCAATATGCTGTCGCTGCCACTTCGCGAGTCCATCAACATCACCAATCGTCGCCCCGACATCCAGGGCCTCAGCCTGCCCCGGCACAAAGCGATCCTCACCGCGATCAAGAACCGTGACGCCCTCGGCGCGCGGCATGCCTCCCTGGTGCAACTGGACGATACCCGGGTGGCGCTGGACACCGTGATGAACGTGCTGACGCCGCTGTAGCGCCAGGCAACCCACCGTCAAGTCGAGGCCGCCCTTGGATTACTTCGCTGCGTTAACCGCCTTTGTCGAAGCCGCCGAGGGCAATAACTTCTCCCGTGCCGCCGACCGGCTTGGCATCAAGGCTTCCACGGTTTCACGCTACGTGAAGGACCTTGAACAGGACCTCGGCATCGCCTTGTTCAACCGCTCTACCCGTACGCTGCACCTGACCGAGGGTGGCCAGACATTCCTGACGCACGCACGCCGGGTACTGGATGAACTCGAACAAGCCAAGGCCGCCACCTCCGCACTGAACGAACAACCACGGGGCGTGCTCAAGCTCAACCTGCCGCCCGCCTTTGCCCGCCACCATATCCTTCCCACCTTGAATGCCTTCCTGGCCCGCTACCCGCAGATCAAGCTGGAACTGGTGCTGGACGACAGCCACGTCAACCTGATTCATGCCGGCGCGGACCTGGCGATCCGCATTGGCACCCTGGCGGATTCCACCTTGAAGGCACGCAAGATCTGCGATGAGCGCTACCGGCTGGTGGCCAGCCCGGCGTTTTGCCGGGAGTATCCGGCGCCGGTCAACCCTGCCGACCTGGCTGCCATGCCGGCGATTCTGGGGGCGGCTGACAGTGCATTTGCCAACGGGCGTGAGGTGTCACCGCTGGTGCATAAAGACAGCATCCGGATCAACGACCTGGACGCACAATTGATCGCCGCACAACAGGGCCTGGGATTTGCCTTGCTGCCCGACTGGCTGGTAGCCAAACCCATTGAAACCGGCGAGTTGCTGGTGTGGTTGCCTGAGTGGGATATCCGCATCGCAGGCCGTGAATCGGCGGTGTGGTTCGTGTATCCACCCAAGCGCATCGTGTCTTCCAAAGTGCGGTGCTTCATCGACTTTATCGTCGAGCAGATGGGCGAATCACCGCACTGGAAACGTTTCAACTGAAGCGGATATCCAGCGACCGCAGATAGGTTTGCAGCCCGGCGTCCTGGATCGGAATCAGGAAGGCTTCCGTGTCGGACTCATTGAAGTGGGCATGCCAGTAACCTGGCGGCGTCACGAACGCCAGGCCCGGCGACCAGTCGACCCGCACCGGGTTGCGGATCTGCCCATCGGCGTCCAGTTCGGTGCCCACCAGCGAATAGCAGCCCTTGGGGCAATCAATGATGAAATCCAGCGCAATCGACTGGTGTCGGTGGGGCTTCTGAATCGACCCCGGCGGCAGGATGCCGTACATCGCCCACAGCACATGGGTCACGGTACGGGTCTGCGGGAAGTTGCGATTGCCCAGCAGGATGCTGATACGGCTACGGTCCTGGGCGCGGGGATCATCGGCCGCTTCCCGCAGTTTTGCGTTGGCCAGCTCCGCGGGATACAGCGTCGGCACGAAGCGATCGGCACTGCGGGTCACGCCCAGGTAACGCAACAGCGGCTCATCGTGGACGTAATACAGGCGCGCATCCTCTGATGCGCTGAACCGCGCTTGCTGCAGACCTGGCAGCGCAATGAAGCAGCCTTTGGTCCAGTCGATGCGGTGCGCGCCCTGAACCACACTGCCCTGCCCGGCGATGACATAAAACACCTGTGAGGTGGCGTTGGGGTGCAGTTCCAGCGTATCGCCGGCGTTCAGGCGAATGAAGTTCGCACACAGCCCCGGACCGGTGGCCGGACCTTCGCAACCCAAGGCATCGCTGAGGTCCAGCGGCACTACCCGAGAGGGCCCACTGTCGTACAGCGAGGCCGGGAAGCTGTGATAGGGAATGCGGGTGATCAGGTTGGCGCTGATGGGATTGGCGGCCTTGCTGTATTCAAAGTATTCGGCATCGAGCAGGTGCAGCGGTTGGGTATCGGCCACGTCAGGCTTGAATTCGCTATTCATTATGATCACCTCAATCTACGACTGGATTTCGCATGCCCCGTGGGGCGCTGCGGCGGTGAAAGAACTATAGGCATTCAGCGGCGGTGGATTAATCCCTCATCTTGCACAGCAGTTGTGCGAAATGGGGCAGGCACAAGCCTCTCTTGGTGTACTGATAGTTTGATTCAACCAACTATCAAAGTGCCACTTTATAAATAAGTTAAATATATATACATCAGCGCCCATAAAAAATCCGCCGCAGAGACTGCGGCGGCAAACCAAAGGATGTTGTCGAAGCAGAGCGGCTAAGACAGGGTTAAAACTACAGCAGCGTGCGCATATGCACAGTGAATTTTAATTAATCGAGTTTAATCGGCAGTGCACCTGCGCACGCAACTATTGGCAATTAAACTATCCACGAAACAACAGGCTAGTTAAACAAACACGGTTAATCGTGGACTTTCGTTTTACCTTGCTGCTTCGCCGAAAAGGCCCGGGTTTGCCCCGGGCCTTTTTTTCGGGGACCATATCGGCCTTCTTTCTAATGTCACCCAAGGGAATCCCATGGCCAACCACGACCTCGCCTTCACCCCCGATCTCGACCCGGACTCCATCTCTTCCGACGTCATCGGCTTCAACGGCATCCTCGTCTCCACGCAAATCCCTACCCGCGCCGACGGCAGCCTGGAGCTTGGCGACATCACCCTGCAAAGCGAATGCACCCTGCAAGCCCTCAAGGTGGCCCTGGAACGTGCCGGCAGTTCGATTGACCGGGTCATGCACTTGACCATCTACCTGACCGACATGGCCGACCGCGCCGCGTTCAACGAAGTCTACAAACGCTACTTCGCCAAGCCCTGGCCGGTGCGTGCGGCGGTTGGTGTTGCCGCCCTGGCCGTCGAAGGCATGCGGGTTGAAGTCACTGCGATGGCCGCCAAGGGCTGAGTCAAACGCTCTATATCAACCAACGATTATCAAATGTGGGAGCTGTCGAGCCCCAGCGAGGCTGCGATGGGATCGCCTCGGTGTCACTGATACACCGCGGTGTCTGCATCGCGGGCAAGCCCGGCTCCCACCGTTGAGTGCATTCCAATTTGGGAGCACACCTGGGGCTTGATAGATGTCGATAGCGCATTTCACAGCTACAATGCCCGCCTCCGTGACAAGCCTGACTAAAAAAACTATGTCCTTGCCCAAGCATCACCTGGAATTGCTCAGCCCTGCGCGCGATGTTGCCATCGCCCGCGAGGCCATCCTGCATGGCGCCGACGCCGTGTACATCGGCGGCCCGAGTTTCGGCGCGCGCCATAACGCCTGCAACGACGTGAGCGATATCGCGCAGTTGGTGGAGTTCGCTCGGCGCTACCATGCGCGGGTGTTCACCACCATCAACACGATCCTGCACGACAACGAGCTTGAGCCGGCGCGCAAGCTGATCCACGAGCTTTACGATGCCGGCGTCGACGCGCTGATCGTCCAGGACCTGGGGGTGATGGAGCTGGATATCCCGCCCATCGAACTGCATGCCAGCACCCAGACCGACATCCGCACCCTGGGCCGGGCGAAGTTCCTCGACCAGGCCGGTTTTTCGCAGCTGGTGTTGGCCCGTGAGCTGAACCTGCAGGAAATCCGTGCGATTGCCGATGAAACCGATGCCGCCATCGAGTTCTTCATCCACGGTGCCTTGTGCGTGGCCTTCTCCGGCCAGTGCAACATCTCCCACGCCCAGAATGGCCGCAGCGCCAACCGTGGCGATTGCTCCCAGGCCTGCCGCCTGCCCTACACCCTCAAGGATGACCAGGGCCGTGTGGTTGCCTTTGAAAAGCACCTGTTGTCGATGAAAGACAACAACCAGAGCGCCAACCTGCGCGCCCTGGTGGATGCCGGCGTGCGTTCGTTCAAGATCGAAGGCCGCTACAAGGACATGGGCTATGTGAAGAACATCACCGCCTATTACCGCCAGCGCCTCGACGAGATCCTCGAAGACCGTCCGGACCTGGCTCGCGCTTCCAGCGGCCGCACCGCGCATTTCTTCCTGCCGGACCCGGAAAAGACCTTCCACCGTGGCAGCACCGACTACTTCGTCACCGACCGCAAGGTCGACATTGGCGCCTTCGACACCCCGACCTTTACCGGCCTGCCGGTGGGTGTGGTGGAAAAAGCCGGCAAGCGTGACTTGCAAGTGGTCACCCATGAGCCGCTGTCCAATGGCGACGGTCTCAATGTACTGATCAAGCGTGAAGTGGTGGGTTTCCGCGCTAACATCGCCGAGCCAAAAGGTGAGTTCGAAGAAGACGGCGAGAAGCGCTACCGCTACCGCGTCGAGCCCAACGAGATGCCGGCCGGCCTGCATCAGTTGCGCCCGAATCATCCGCTGAACCGCAACCTGGACCATAACTGGCAACAGGCGCTGCTCAAGACTTCCGCCGAGCGCCGTATCGGTGTGTCGTGGAACGTTCGCCTGCAGGAAGACCGCCTGGAACTGACCGTCACCAGCGAAGAAGGCATCAGCGCCAGCGTTGCGCTGCCCGGCCCGTTTGGCGTGGCCAACAAACCGGAACAGGCACTGGAAACCTTGCGCGACCTGCTGGGCCAACTGGGCACCACCCAGTACCACGCCACCGCGATCGAACTGGATGCGCCGCAGGCGTTCTTCATCCCGAACTCGCAGCTCAAGGCCCTGCGCCGTGAAGTGATCGAGGCGCTGACCGAGGCGCGTATCCAGGCCCATCCACGGGGCGGCCGCAAGGCAGAAACCACGCCGCCGCCGGTGTATCCGGAATCGCACCTGTCGTTCCTGGCCAACGTCTACAACCAGAAGGCCCGCGACTTCTATCACCGTCACGGTGTGCAACTGATCGATGCGGCGTATGAAGCCCACGAAGAAACCGGCGAAGTGCCGGTGATGATCACCAAGCACTGCCTGCGGTTCTCGTTCAACCTGTGCCCCAAACAGGCCAAGGGTGTGACGGGGGTGAAGACCAAGGTTGCGCCGATGCAGTTGATCCACGGCGACGAAGTACTGACGCTGAAGTTCGACTGCAAGCCTTGCGAGATGCACGTGATCGGCAAGATCAAGGGCCACATCCTCGGCCTGCCGCAACCGGGCAGCGTGGTGGGTTATATCAGCCCGGATGACCTGCTCAAGACCATCCCGCGCGGCGCACATTGAGTCGCCGGTGAGCGTCATGCTACGGCGTGACGCTCATCACTGTTTTCGAACGCCACCACCAACCCCGCTGCAATCCCGCCGCCGCGAGCAAAATCGCCGCCACGCCCAGCCATTGCAACCAGCCCAGGCGATGCCCAAAGGCAATCCAGTCGACAAAGATTGCCGCAATCGGGTAGATAAACGACAGCGCCCCGGTGATTGCCGTCGGCAACTTCTGGATCGCGCCATACAGCAGCACGTACATCAAGCCGGTATGCACCACGCCTAAGGTCAGCAATGCCGCCCAAGCATCCATCGATGCAGACAGGCTGTGCCACTGCATCAGCGGTGCCAGCAGCAAGGCGCCTGTGGTCACCTGGATCAACGCCATCAAATGCGGCGGCACCTCCTTCAAGCGCTTGATGATCAGGGCGGCAATCGCGTACAAAAGCGCCGCGCCCAGCGCCAATGCCACGCCCACCAGATAGTCGTCCCCGGTATTTGACTGATCGCCATGGGCAGTGACAATCGC
This sequence comes from Pseudomonas sp. E6002, assembly GCF_013385565.1. Taxonomy (NCBI): domain Bacteria; kingdom Pseudomonadati; phylum Pseudomonadota; class Gammaproteobacteria; order Pseudomonadales; family Pseudomonadaceae; genus Pseudomonas; species Pseudomonas sp. E6002. Next base: position 135,706 of record NZ_JACAPT010000031.1, read on the forward strand.
CAGCATTCCCACGAACGCCACGCTCAGCCAGGCGAGCTTCTGCACGGTGATTTTCTCGCCCAGGAACACTGCCGCCAGCATCACCAACATAAACGGCTGCACGTTATACACCGCTGTACTGATGGAAATGGATGCCCTGGCGTAGGACTCGAACAGCAGCAACCAATTGCCCACGATCGCCACGCCGCTGAGCATCGCCAGCCCGAGTTTGGTGTAGTCCAGCAAGTCCAGGCGCAGATAGCCGAGCAGCCAGCACACCACCAGCAACGTCAGCGCGCCGATCACGCAGCGCCAGAACACCACTTCCACCACCGGCACTCCCGACACCAGCACGAACCAGCCGATGGTGCCGGATATGAGCATGGCGGCGACCATTTCCCATGAACCGCGACGTATGGATTTGTCCATGATTGAGCTCCTCAAGTGAGGCTCAATTATGGCAATCTGGCCTGTAGCGACTCCATATTCTAAATAAGGCGAACCTTGAATTTCGCCTATTCTTATTAGGCAAACCTGAGCAATCGCTTTCGGAGCGACCATGATTGACAGCATTGACCAGCAACTGATCGCCGCGCTGATGGACGATTCGCGCCTGTCCCTCAAGGCCTTGGCGGGTATCACCGGCCTGTCCTCCCCCAGCGTCGGCGAGCGGCTGCGGCGCCTGGAAGAGCGTGGCGTGTTGAAGAACTACACCGTGGACATTGACCCCAAGCATTTTGGCTATCTGCTGCAAGCCATCGTGCGCATTCGCCCTTTGCCCGGGAAACTGCAGGAGGTGGAGCGCCAGATCCAGGCGATCCCCGAGTTCACCGAGTGCGACAAGGTGACCGGCGATGACTGCTTCATCGCACGCCTGCATGTGCGCACCATGGACCAACTCGACACACTGCTGGATAAGCTCAACGCTTACGCCGAAACCAACACCGCCATCGTCAAGAAAACCCCGGTAAAACGCCGATTGCCACCACTGAGTGATTCATGATTCTGAGTCACTGATGCAGTGACGGGATCGCTATTCTGTCAATCCAGGGCGGTGTTTATGCTTGATCCACACATTGGAACAACAGGCGTAAACACCATGTATGTCATCACCGGAATCACAGGCAAAGTTGGCGGCGCCCTCGCGCGCTTTCTCCTCAACGATCGTCAACCCGTGCGCGCAGTCATTCGCGATGCCGGCAAAGGCGCCGTATGGGCCGCCCTTGGTTGCGAGGTCGCCATCGCCAATATGGACGACGCTGCGGCCCTCACTGAAGCATTCAAGGGTGCCACCGGCGTGTTCATCCTGCCGCCTTCGGATTTCGACCCGGAGCCGGGTTTTCCCGAGGCGCGCAAAGTGATTGCCGCCGTCGCTCAGGCCATTGAAGCGGCAGCCCCGCAGAAAGTTGTTTGCCTGTCGACCATTGGCGCCCAGGCCGAGCACCTGAATCTGCTGACCCAACGCACCTTGATGGAACAGGCGCTGAGCGCGTTGAACGTGCCGGTGACCTTTTTGCGTCCGGGCTGGTTCATGGAAAACGCCGCCTACGACGTAGCCACCGCCCGCGAACACGGAGTGATCCACAGCTTCCTGCAACCGCTGGATAAGACCGTACCGATGATCGCCACCGCCGACGTCGGCCGCCTCGCTGCGCAATTGTTGCAGCAACACTGGAGCGGGCGTCGGGTAGTTGAGCTGGAAGGCCAATGGGTCAGCCCGAACGACATCGCTCGCACGTTGACCGAAGTGCTTGGTCGTGGTGTGACAGCACAGGTGGTGCCTCGCGATGCGTGGGAGCCGATGTTTCGTGAGCAAGGCGCGCAGAATCCAATGCCGCGCATGCGCATGATTGATGGGTTTAACGAAGGTTGGATCTGCTTTGAGCAGGCGGACGTGGTTAAGGGTGAGACCACATTGCTCAAGGTGCTGCGGGAGTTGGCTGCAAAAACCTGATGCCATGGCCTGCAAGCCAGCTCAGTGATTGGGTACATATCCGTTATTTGGGTAACGGCGGCGTATGGTTTCGCTCTTACAGCGAGTCACTTTGCAAAAGCGGCAAAGTAACCAAAGCGCTCTGCCCCGCCTGTCGGCACCTCGCCTAGGCTCGGTGTTCCCTC